>CAZOHR010000100.1:1537-11155 GCA_964579045.1 uncultured Bacteroidales bacterium
AATAATATAGATGTTTTGGGAACTTTAAAAACCATATACTATAGACTCGGGCAGATTGATAAATATAATGAGATTACTGCTAAAATAGATGCTTTGACTAAATAGAATAGGGCATACGGACACTATATTTTAAGAATCATTTTTGTAATCTGTAATCGGTAATCAGTAGTCGGTGGGTTTAGTCGCTGCCGCTTATTGGGATACTACTATCTTTTCTAATAAATCAGCAGAATCTAAAGTTTACGATATTTACCGATTACCGATTACCGATTACAGGTTACAATATTAAACTAAAACCATTCTCCTTCACTCATTATCAGAGTAAGAATCATCCTCTGGATTTTTTGGTTTTGTCACAAGTACCTTAATAAAAAAGTATAAAGTAAGGGCAGTTATAATTCCCTCAGTGATTAGCATGAATATCAGTGCAGTTCTGTTCATATTACAAGGTCCCTTCTTTTTTACGTTTACGATATGCTACAAATACCAAAAAGCTGATAGATGCGAACAGTAAGACTAATAAAAGCCTTGACATGTCAATATAGAAGACATTATTTATAAATTTTCCTTCAGAAACGATATCTCCTGTTTTTACAGAATCACCTTTTTTAACAACTACTTTATCTGAAGTATTAAATTCATAAACTTTAAATGAATTGTCGGACTTTTTAATTTGTAAATAATTTGTAGATTCATCCGAATATATTGTATCAACTACGCCATCAGTTTCTGAGAAGAATGAATTAGCAAAATATTTATTATTTGGCCCTATATTATCGTGTCGGATTTGTGCGATAATGCTTTCTTTATGTAGTTTCCAACCTTTGAAGCTCAATGTACTCCAGTCATCATTTTCAGGTCTGATTAGTGAGGAAAAGAAAATTACAATTAGAATTACCGGAGTGACAAACTTAATAATATACTTGAAGATTACCGACACCTTAATGTCGGATCCACGCGTTATTTCTGGCCAAGCTTTTTTCATTCCAAATACCCAAGCAAATAAAATAGACTCAAACATGGCAAAAACGACCAGCGAAACCGTTCCTGCCCAATAATCATATTCATCAAATACACCATTCTTGAAAAACAAAACTGTTGGTAATCCAATTATTAAAACTGCAGCTCCAAAGCCAATTGCAGCTCTATTTCGTCTCCATTTGAATTCATCCATTAGGAATGACATTACAGGCGTTCCCATTGCTAAAGAGGATGTTATCCCAGCAAAGAACAATAATCCAAAGAAAGCAACTCCAGCCAAAGCAGCTAAAACAGGTCCCCATTGCTGGAATAGATATGGCATAGTTCTAAAACCAAGTCCTAAACCACCACTAGAAGTTAGCTCAATAACCTTGTCGATTCCAAGATATCCAATAGCAATCGGAATAATAATAGCACTACCAAGAACGACTTCAACAAATTCGTTCATCCAGCCAGCAGACATTGCATTAAGCGCAATATCATCTTTCTTCTTTACATAAGCAGCATAACATTGAACAGAACCTTGACCCAAGGATAGGGTGAAGAATATCTGACCTGCAGCTGCCAACCAGACTTTAGGATTAGTTAAGGACGTATATTGAGGCGTCCACAAAAAACTTAAACCAAGCGTTCCATCATTGATAGCGCCATCTGTACCTGCTTTGATAAAAATAGCCTTAATCGCCAGAAATATTCCAAAAATTATCAAAAGTGGCATACCAATTTTAGCAACCGTTTCTACACCTCCGCTTAAACCACGACTAAGAATCCATGTATTAAGAACAAGGCATGCAATAAAGAAAACTACTGCCTCGAAAGGAATACCGGTAGTAGTAGTGAAAATATTTAGATAGTTGTCAAAAAAAGATGCAACGCTATTTTGATCCATTCCGCTAAAAGTCCCAACTGCAGAATGGTAAACATAAGACATAGTCCAGCTTTCGATGTAGCAGTAATATGACGCAATTGCAATATTTGAAAAAATGCCAAATACACCAATATATTTCCAAAGCGCAGCTTTCGACATTCTATTAAACGTAAAAGGCGTCGTATGATGGCCATACTGCCCACCATATCTTCCAATAGACCATTCGATAAATAATAGTGGAACTCCAAGTAATAGGAAACTTACCAAATAAGGAATAATAAAAGCTCCGCCACCATTCTGAACTGCCTGAACTGGAAATCTAAGAAAGTTTCCAAGCCCTACAGCATTTCCAGCCATCGCCAAAATCAAACCAACACGAGAACCCCATTTTAAATTGTTTGTACTCATAAATCTCTGTTTTCGTAATGAAGAATGCGCCTAATTGTCAATTATACAAGGATTCTTTTACCCAATAATTGATTTACAATTATAGGAAATATTTTTAAATTACAATTGTTAAATTTTAAAAATATTATTACTAGATAATCTTGTTCAAACAAAGTGTTTTGACTTACTTTGTATTGTGAAAATTATTAGTGCTGAAGGTAATTAGAAAGGTGTAAGTTTTCGGGCACGTGGCTCATAGCATTAAATTAGAAACTAAATAAGTAAAAAAATATGAAAACACTCATCAAAAACATTAAAGAACTTGTTCAGGTTGACGATAAAGCAAGATTATTGGTTAAAGGCGAAGATATGGCTAAATTGACAACTATAAAGAATGCATATCTAATAATCAATGATGAATTAATTGAGGATTATGGTAAAATGAGTGAGTTTAACGAGGAGAAAATGGGAGAGGACGAAGAGTATGGTGAAATTGATGCCGAAGGAAGAATGGTATTTCCGTCATTTTGTGATTCTCACACTCACCTTGTTTATGCTGGTAGCAGAGAGATAGAATATAGCGACAAAATAAAAGGACTTAGTTACGAGGAAATTGCAAAAAGGGGAGGAGGTATCCTTAATTCTGCAAAATTACTTCACGAAACCAGCGAAGAGGAGCTATATGAGCAAGCGTTGGAAAGAATTCATGAAATTATTTCGCAAGGAACTGGAGCTGTTGAAATTAAAAGTGGATACGGTTTAAATACCGAAGATGAAATTAAGATGTTAAAAGTAATACGCAGATTAAAAGAAACCACTCCAATTATTATCAAATCAACATTTTTAGGTGCCCATGCAGTTCCTCAAGAATTTAAAGCAAATCCAGATGAGTATGTGGATATTATTATCAATGAAATGATTCCTCAAATTGCAGCAGAAGATTTGGCCGACTATATTGATGTATTTTGTGATAAAGGATTTTTTACTGTTGACCAAACCGACAGGATTCTAATGGCAGGGATGAAATATGGTCTAAAGCCAAAAATTCATGCTAATGAGCTTGCTAAATCAGGTGGTATTCAAGTTGGAGTTAAATACGATGCCCTTTCGGTAGATCATATCGAATATACAGGAGATGACGAAATTGAAGTATTGTTAAAAAGTGATACAATGCCTACAATCCTTCCGGGAGCGGCCTTTTTTCTCAATATGCCATATGCTCCTGTTAGAAAAATGATGCAAGCCGGTTTACCTGTCGCTATTGCATCTGACTTTAATCCAGGTTCTTCACCAAGTGGTAATATGAAACTAATGATGTCGTTTGCTTGTGTAAATTACAGAATGTTGCCAGAAGAAGCCATTCATGCAACAACGATTAATTCCGGTTATGCAATGGGCGTTAGGGATATAGTAGGAAGTATCTCTCGTGGTAAAATCGCAAATCTCTTTATTACAAACGAAATTTCATCGTATCAGTTTATGCCTTATGCTTACGGATCGGACCTGATTAATATGATCATTCTTCGTGGCGAAGTGTTATAAACGTCGTTTGCCGATAAATTATGGCTGTTTGCAGATTTTAATTTCAGTGATAGAGATTATTTTCCTTAATTTGAAAAAATAAATACAAAGCATGTAACTTTTAGATTAGGAAAAACGTTATCTTGCTGTTAATTTAAATTTTTATATCTAAAAACTTAAAAAAATGGAAAATAAAGAATTAATTATTAAGGTATTAAAGGAAAATCCTGCACTAAAAGCTGGTGAAATTGCAGAAAAAACTGGATTAGATAAAAAAGTTGTTGACAAAGAAATGGCTGTTCTAAAAAAAGATGAGATTATCTATTCTCCCAAAATGTGCTATTGGACAATTAAATAAATTTATTTTGTTAAATTTTTAGCAATAAAATAATTGATGAAAAAAAGTTTATCATTCATAATCGTAGGTTTGATGCTGATAGCATTTTTCTCTGCATGTTCGAACAAAATAGATTCGACCGAAAAACTTATGGATGCCATTGCTGATAGATACAACGGAAAATGGTTTAAACAGATTAAATTCAGCCAGACAACCACATTCTACAAAAACGATACTATCGCTAAAACAGAAAGATGGATTGAAGAATATATATATCCAGCACAATTACTCATCAAAGTAAATCACGAAAACAGCGCAGATGGACAATTGTATAGAAACGATTCCGTATATATTTTTGAAAATAATAAGATAAAATATCAAGCAAAAGCGACTCATGATATTTTAATTCTTAGCATGGACATTTATAATATGTCCAAAGATGAGATTATGAAAAGACTTGAAGACCTTGAATACGATTTAAGTAAATTTCATGAGACTACATATAACGGTAGAAAAATCTATGTTATTGGAGCCGACAAGGGAGATTCTACTTCAAATCAGCTATGGTATGATGCTGAAAATCTGCTCTTTATCAAAATGACAAAGAACACTGAAAATGGTCTTCAAGAAGTTATCTTCAGTGACTATATCAGTGTTGATGGTCAAGGTTGGATTGAACAAGAAATTGTTTTTCTTATCGATGGAGAGGTTTACATAAAAGAAAAGTATTACAACATACAGATTCCAACAGAAACAAAGCAAGGAATAAATGTTTCTGACTTTAAAGATTTAAATATTTCTCTGGATAAAACAATTCAGTACATCATAGAATACGGTATTTACAATCAAGGTAAGCGTATCTTTGTAATGTTCTAGAAACACTTTTAATCAAAATTATGACTAAAATATTGCTCGTAGCAGTATTGCTTTTAACATGCAGTCATTTCGCATTACTAAAATCTGCTGTTTCGCTTAATAAAAGATACGACGAAACAGTTTTTCTTACAACTCATAATTCGTTCTGCAGTTCAGAATATGGTTTCTCTCAACCAAATCAAACTTATTCGATTACAAAACAATTAAATGATGGTGTACGAGCGCTAATGCTCGACGTTTACTCAAAAAACGATAAAACCTTGCTGTATCATGGTTATCCCGTTTTTGGAAGCATAAGCTTACTTAAAGTAATGCTTGAAGTACGAAAATTCCTACATGATAATCCAAACGAAATAATTACATTGATCTTTGAATCTTATATTGATTGCAAGGGTATTGATTCGGTATTAAACAAATCAGGACTCAATGAATACATTTATAAGCACAGTAGCAAGGAATCCTGGCCAAAAATTCTAGAAATGGTAGATAGCAACCAAAGATTGGTGATATTTAATGATAAGCGCTGTGAGAGCTCAGATTATACAGGTCTAAATTATCTGTGGGATAACTGCGTAGAAACTCATTATGATGTAAAAAATCCAAATAATTTCACAAACGAGTATAATCGGGGAAACGCAAGCAATGCATTGATAATCTTAAATCATTTTATAACAACAAAAATCGGCTTTGGAAACAAGAAAGCTGCTCAAGTAATTAATTCTGAAGCGTTTCTACGAAAAAGAATTTCTAATTTTATTTCAGAACGAAAACGCATTCCTAATTTTATCACTGTAGATTTCTATAATCTAGGAGATTGTTTTTCCATTATTTCGCAATTAAACTCAGATGGCTTTAAATAGCTGATTGTAGCGTGATTTAATTTATATACATTTGTCGTATAATTTATATTATGTTAAATAGGATATGTTAACAAGCCCCAATAAATAGATTTCTCCCTCCTAAGAAGTCATGTTTTTAAGGAATAAATAAGTATAGATATTAGCTTAAGGCCTTTCCCCCTGATTGGATTTAACCATTGATGTGTACACATTCATATTATTTAGGTTAACCAAATGCACATCTTTATAAAAATAGTTTAGTATTTTATCATATGTATAACCTCTCGAAGCCATTGTCATTGCACTTTCCTGTGACAATCCTGCTCCATGCCCAGAGCCTTTTCCATTTACAGTTATAACACCGCTTTTATCAAGACTCATAGAAAAATACGAGGATTCCCATCCCAAATCGCTGGTAACGGCAGCAAGTTTCACAGAATCAGTGGCAATTTTAAAGGCAGAAATTCGCCCATTAGGCATATTCACAATAAGATCTTTTACTAACTTGCTGTTGGCGGATTTTAAACCTCTTTTCACAAGAAACTCTTGCCATTTAACGCCAGGTATTAGTAATTTCCATGAATAATTTTTGCCATAAACAGCAAATGTATCTTTTACAGGTTTTAGATAATCTATCTTCTTATTTAGTACAAAGCTACCATCTGCAGTATAACCGCCACTATTAAGATGGTACAAAGCCTGAATTACATTCATATATTTATCGACCATAACCAGATTTGTAGTTTTCTTGGCAGCCTGAATAATTACTCTATTAGTGGCTTTATTTTTATAAATCTGGCAATGTGATCCATCGCAGAAATCGAATCCTTCAGAATTATGTTTAGAAAGATTAAAAATGGTAAAAGTCCTAAATACAACAGCCATAGCTTTAAAGTACTCTTCCGATGTTAAAGCTCCGCCTTCAGCTTCGACTATTCCGGCAACATAATTATCTAAAGCTACATAATTAACAGCAATCACATTAAAGTCGTTTCTTTTAATCTTTAGCCAACCTTCGAAACATCTTGCAGCTTCAACAGATCCTGTATAATTAATAAAGAAAGATGCCTCACCAGAATTAACTATTCTAATATCTTTGTCAGTAGCAAACGCCTTGGCACGATTACGATACACAAGATAATCTGATTCTTTGACAATATTTACATTATTGCCCACAGTTATTGTGTCAATCAATTTTTTATCATCATAAACTAGGTAAGTTCCTTTTTGAACAGTAACAGTTACTCCCTGTGGCTTTCTATCGTAAAATAAAGCCACAGAAACCTCCTGTGCAGTTATAACAACTGCAAAAAACAAGAATACTACGAATGTAAGAATTCTATTCATTAAGTACTAAAGTTACCATATTTTCGGCTATTCTCTTATAAATACCCGGTTGATTCAAAATGTTATACAAAGATACGTAATTTTCTTTTATTTTGTTGCTATTTTTACCATTTGGTAAAATATTTTTCAATTCCGAAAATAGATTCTCAGCATTTAAATCGTCCTGTATCAACTCTTTAACTGCTGGTTTATCAAGTATTAGATTAACTAAGGAAATATATTTTACATTGGCTACCATTCTTGCTATAGCCACAGACACCTTTCCTCCTTTATAGCATACCACTTGTGGGACACCAAACAATGCTGCTTCGAGTGTAGCTGTTCCTGACGTAATAAAACCGGCAACTGAGTGCGATAATATCTCATAAGTCTGTCCAAAGACTATTTTTATTTCGGAATCCACCAATATGCTATTGTAAAATTCTCTATCAATAGCTGGCGCTCCTGTAATTATAAAGTTAAACTCTGGGAATTTCAGCGCTGCTACGGCCATTATTGGCAACATGTGTTTTATTTCTTGCTTTCTGCTACCAGCCATTAAAGCAATTATTGGTTTAGAGTCGAGCTTATGCTCATCTCTAAATTCCTCAATACTTTTTTTTCTATAATTATTTGAGATATCAACCAGTGGATGACCAAAATACTCCACCTCTACCCCATATTTTGCGTAAAACGCTTTCTCAAAAGGCAGAATTGTGTACATTCTATCAACATAATCCCTTACTTTATAAACTCTGTTTGCTTTCCAGGCCCAAACATTAGGAGAAATAAAGTACAAAGATTTAATACCATGTTCTTTTACCCATTTAGCCATTCTTAGATTAAAACCTGGATAATCAACAAAAATTACTGCATCAGGATTATACTCTAGTATTTGTTGTTTACAGAGTTTGAAGTTTTCTCTTATAGTACTTAGATTCTGGATAACTTCAACAAAACCCATAAAAGCCAGTTCTCGAATATGCTTTAGCACATTCATTCCCTGATTTTTAAGTAAGTCACCACCCCAACCTTCAAATTCTGCGTTACTGTCGATAAGTTTTATCTGCTCGACAAGGTGCGAACCATGTAAATCACCTGAAGCTTCTCCAGCTATTATAAAATATTTCATTAAGCAAATTTCAATACTACAACTAATAACGTATAAATCATAACCGATATTATAACGCCTTTGATTGCATACCAGTAATCAAGTTTTTTGAATAAAAAGAACAGCAACAGATTTGGTAAAACGCAAATACTAAAAACAGCAGTAAAAGAGTCAGTCCTTTTCAATGTTTCAAGAAAGTCAACAAATCCAAGATCTTTTGTTTTCATCAGCATGTAGAAATAGTAAATTAGGAAACTGATTATAGGTAAAATCATTCCCAATGCCAAACCAATAAAAGGTTTGTTGTACTTTTTAATCATATTCGGTTTTGCGTCCATATTATTTATATCTTTTTTTAAGTTCAACAATTGTATTATACTCAGTAAAGTCGATTTTAACAGGCACTATAGAGGCGAAATTGTTCATTAATGCCCATTCGTCGGAATCAGGATTTTCGGGTTCAAAATTGTGAAAATTGCCAGTTAGCCAGTAATATTCACCTCCATAAGGATCTACTCTTTTTTCGAATTCTTCTTTCCACACACCTGTTGTTTGTTTACAGATCTTGAAACCCTTAAAATCTTTCTCGTCAAGTATAGGGAAGTTTACGTTAAGGGCTACTTGCGGTGGCAATCCATTTGCGAGAACATCTTCAATGATTTTTGGCCCATACTTTACAGCCAACGTAAAATCTGCATCTTTTGAATGGTCGAGTACCGAAAAGCCTATTGCAGGAATTCCATATAGACTAGCCTCTATCGCTGCACCCATTGTACCAGAATAGATTACGCTAATTGCAGAGTTTGAACCATGATTGATACCAGAAACCATCAAATCTGGTTTTCGTGGCAATAGTTGGTTAATAGCAAGCTTAACACAATCAACAGGAGTTCCAGGCACTGCGACAATGCTTAATTCCTTGCTAATTTTTATTTTTCTTGTTCTAAGTGGCTCGAGCAAACTTATTGAATGACTCATCCCCGACTGTCCTCTTTCTGGGGCAACAACAAATACATCTCCAAACGGTTTGACCATGTTAATTAGGTTTTCTAGACCTCTAGCGTCAACCCCATCATCGTTCGATATTAAAATTAATTTTCTCTCTTCCACTATAATCCTATTTTTATGCAAAAATAACAATAGAAATTCTCATAATATCTAAATAATCAGTTAGTTTTCAACAATTATCTATGAATTTAAATTACAAGCTCCAAAAAACAAATCACAAATTACAAATTCCACGCATACTGCTAAAAATTGTGATTCTTTTTGATTGTGTTAAGCCTAGGAGATTGCTTCACCACAAAAAAGTGGATCACAATGACCATGCCTGCCTGAGATAGGCATGGTCATTGGTAGTCGCCCAAGCGAC
>CAZOHR010000101.1:0-11116 GCA_964579045.1 uncultured Bacteroidales bacterium
CTGTCTGCCTAATTTTATCAGGAATAGATTTAGATGGAAAACCATTTAACCATTCTCCGAATTCATCAAAACTTAAATTTAGAACTTCAGCAATGTTCAAACCATTTAGTCTTACCTCAAGTATTATGTCTTTGTATCTGCTGCCGTTGCATGACTCGCAGATTTGCTCGGAATCGCTCCAGAAATCCATCGAGATTTTATAAATACCTGTTCCCTTGCAGTCTGGACACTGACCCTGAGAGTTGTGAAATGAGAAATTTGTTGCCTTAAATCCCGCTTTTTTACTTTGTTCTGATTGAGCAAATAGGTTTCTGATGTAATCGAAAAGGTCGAGTCTGGTTGCAGGAATTGATATGGACGAGGCTGAAAGTATTTCCTGCCCAGTGAAAATATGCTGATGATTTGAATTGTGAACTTTAATATTCTTACATAAAACTGGACTTTTCGCATCAAGTGATGCATTTATTACATATTCTAATAAACTAGTCTTGCCACTTCCGCTGTTTCCTGTAATTACAGAAAATGACTGAGCGGGAAATTCTACTGAAATGTTTTTTAGATTGTTTGCATAGGCTTCAACTACTGTTAAAGCAGGAATTGAACTTGAAATAGAATATAGTTTATCTGCCTTTATTTGAACTAAATCTGCAATATATTCTTTTGACGAGCATGTTTTAATTATTTCCCCGCCGTTTTTGCCTGCTCCAGAACCCATTACTGTAATTGAGTCGGCAATCTTTAGTATGTTAGGGGAATGATCGTTAAGCAGAATCGTATTTCCATTGTCTTTCAGATCTGTGATTATTTCGGCAATCTTAATGGAGTCGGAGTTGCTCAAACCAAAAGATGGCTCGTCGAGAATATATAGAATTCCTGTCATTGGCGATTTTAATAGTCCAGCAAGTTGTAACCTCTGAAACTCACCACCCGACAATGTGCTAGTAATTCGATTTGCCGATAGATATGCAATTCCTGATTTTATAAGAGAGTTTAAGATTTGTTTAATCTCATTGATAATTGTTGTGCCAGATTCGTCAAGTTTTAAACTGTTAAGCCAAGTAATTGCTGTGGAAGCAGATAATGCAGATAATTCACCGATGTTTATGCCATTTACTTTGTAATTTAGATATTCTGGTCTAATTCTGTGTGAATTGCAATGCTCGCATTTCTCGTTTTTCATTATTGCAAGCATAGCCTCGCCTCTATTGTCGGCATGCTTTCTATCATATTCATCGTTTATTAGTCCTGCAAAACCAATCCACACAGTTTTCATTTTATGCACACCTTCGAGCTGACCACGTTTGTAATTCCATTCTACATCGAAAATAGTATTTCCACAACCATGGATTGCAATTTCTTTTGCTTCATCATTTAAGTCATTCCATGGAAGGCTAAAATCTATATTCTTTATCTTTCCAACAGCCAGTAGAGTTGCTATAAATCTATCATCAGGGTCAGTGTAGAATTTCCCTATTTTTGTGCCATTTAAAGCACCAGAAAGCAATGATTTTTCTGGATGTGTAACAAATTTATGCGAGTCTGCTACTGTTAAGAATCCTAAACCTTTACAAATTGGACAAGCTCCATCTTCGTGGTTGAAAGAAAAAGCCGTTGAAAGAAGTTTGCATTTTTCATTGCCATTATGTGAAAAACGGCTGTAAAAGAGGCGGTACAAATCGTATAGTCCTGTATAAGTGCCAATTGTTGATCGTGGATTATGTCCTGCAGATTTCTTTTTTAAAGCTATTGCTGGCATTAAACCATTTGCAAAATCAAATTGTGAATTGCCTTCTTTGCCAATAAACTGCCGCATGTAGCTCGACATGCCATCCAGTTGCCTGCGTTTGCACTCAGCATATACAGTATCAAAAATTAAGGACGATTTTCCGCTTCCAGAGACTCCACAAACTGCAGTAATTTTTTCAGGTTCAAAACTATAATCTATATTTTTTAAATTATTGGTCTGGATTCCTTTAAAATCGACTAAACTTTCTTTACTGATTAGTTCAATCTCTTCAACGTCTAATTTTATCCTTTCCAAACCGGAGACAAAACTTCGCAAAGCATCGGCGGTAGAAGATTCTTTGAAGTTAAGAAATTCGGGTAGCGCTCCATTATAAATCAAATTTCCACCTGATCGACCACTGCCGGGACCTAAGTCAACAATATAATCAGAGTTGAGGATAAACCTTGGATCGTGCGATGTGCACAATATTGTATGACCTTTGTCGCACAAATTATTAAGAGCATTGATTATTACTTCGGTATCTGCTGCATGAAGTCCAGTAGTAGGCTCGTCGAGAATATAGAGACAATTCTTACCAGCAGTTTTTACTAATTCGGTTGCAAGTTTCACACGTTGAGCTTCGCCACCAGACAAGGTTGTACTACTTTGACCGAGTTTAAGATACCCGAGACCAAGATTCTTAAGCCATTGTAGATAATTACTGATTTTCGTTTGTTCCGAAAAATGTTCGTTAGCTTCGTCAACTGTTAGCTCGAGAATTTCGTAAATGTTCTTACCTTTATATTCGGCTTGCAAAGTATAATCAGAAAATCTCTTCCCATTACATTTCTCGCAAACAACTTCTACATTTCCCAAGAAATGCATTCCCATCTGAATGTAACCTGCACCTGAGCAATCTTCGCAACGCCCGCCTTTAACTACAAATGAGAAATGACTTTTTGTTAATCCTAATATTTTTGATTCTGGTAAAGATGCCATCAAGTCGCGAATATGGTCAGAAAGCCCTGTGTAAGTTGCAGGATTGCTTTTTGGTGAACGCCCAATAGGAGTTTGGTCAATATGTATAACTTTACTGAATTGTTTTGCTGATTCTATATTTTTGGTGTTAAGTTCTGTAGTAAAATGTTTTATCAGACTTGATTTTCCTGCACCTGAAACGCCAGTAATTACATTGAATGCCGATGAACACAACTTAATATCAAGACTCTTCAGATTATTAGTATTAGCATTATTTATAAAGATGTCTTCTTTTAGAACTTTATCATTTTGCTTAATGTTATGTGCTTTAAATAAATACTTTGCAGTGATACTAGTTGTTGGAGGATTATTTAGAAAATCTTTTACACTACCATTAAAGATAATTTCTCCACCATTACTAGCTGGACCAGGTCCAATGTCAATAATGTGATCTGCTTTTGTAATATTGCTTTCAGCATGACCAGTCATAATAACTGTATTCCCAGATTTTACAAGTTTGCGTAGCACTTTTAAGAGTTTATCCTGTTCCGAAGGGTGTAATCCTGCTCCAGGTTCATCGAGTATGTATAGGATATTCCTGAGGCCAACACTTGCCTGATTTGCAAGTCTGATTCTCTGGTACTCACCGCTTGAAAGTGATGATGATTCACGTCTAAGCTCAAGATGTCCAACTCCCAAATCCTTTAAATTTGCTGTGCGTCTAATAATTGTATCAGCAATTTCTTTCTCGGCAGAATCGAAATTTGTTGATACTGAGAAAAAATCATGAAGTTCATCAACGGTCATTGATGCAAAATCAAAAATGGTTTTGTCTTTCCATTTAAATGAAAGAGCTTTATGATTAAGTCTACTGCCATTACAATGATGGCAAACCACAGATTCTGCAAATCTTAAAACATTAGGATTGCGATCGCGGTTTAGGATTTCTTCCATTACAGGAATAATACCTTTATAATAACCTTCTTCTCGTGGTTTAGCAGTTATTCCTGTCCATTTTAATCTAGATTCGAGTGTGTGTTTGCCAAAAAGTATCTTCGTTTTTTGAGAACCATACCAAATTATATCTTTTTGCTCCTTACTAAGTTCCTTCCATGGAATGTCAACATTAAATCCTTCGCCACGACAAACTTTATCGAGCTCTTCCATCGTAACCTGAGAATAGACAATATAGTTGTCGGGAGTTGTCAGAACAAGGCTTCCCTCTTTTAACGATTTATCTGGATTTCCAATAATCTTATCTGGGTCTATTCTGTCGAGAACACCAAGTCCTTTGCATTCGGCACATTGTCCAATTGGAGAATTGAATGAAAATAAGCTGCGGTTAGGCGTTTCTAGGTAAGTAGCACTGTTTGATTTTCGAGCAAACAGCAATCTTAAAAAATCGTAAAGCTCGGTTAGTGTGCCAACAGTACTTCTGTTTGTTCGAACAATAGAATTTTGATTGATTACAACAACTGGCATAAGTCCTTTTATCTCTTCAACACTGCTCTTTCTCGATTTTGTGAGCAATAATTTGCCGGGGAGAAAATTTTCATAAAAAACTCTCATTCCCTCAGAGGCAATTACATCATAAATAAGACTTGATTTTCCACTACCAGACACTCCAGTAACAATAATAAGCTTGTTGTGTGGAATTTCCAAACTTATTTTCTTCAGACAATTTTCTGTTGCGTTCTTTATTATCACAGAATTCATTGCACAAATATAGTTGGTATTTTTTGTTGTGAGATTAAAAATAATGGTAATTATTTAGGTATTATGTCAAAACTCGAATTCGTTATTTTTAGTTGATAGTTGGTAGTGGTAGTTGGTAGTTGATTTGCATAGTCGCTGCCACTTTTTGGGAGACTCTGCTATCTGTTCTAATAAATTGACAGAATCTCAAGTTTATAACAATCCAACTACCTACTTTCAACTACCACTACCAACTATGACAGAGTCTCTAAATAATTACAAATAGTGATAAATAAATTTTTATTCACGAATTAAATATTCTTCACTTTATTCGTAAAAATTGCACTTAAAATTACTATTTTTGGACTTTAATAAAAATTTATGAGATTGAGATTAATCATACTAATTGTTCCAGCTATTTTTGCTCTTTCATGTACTTCATCAGTTAAAGATGTTTTAAAAAATGATGAGAAAATAGAGAAAACAGATTGGCAGGATTATAATCTTAAAGGAGAGGTAAAAAGCCTTGACGAAACTTGCTACTTCGCTGATGAGCCGATGGATTTAGAAGAAAGTATTAAAAGCAGACTATACGTAACGTTTTCAAATACTGGAAGTTATATTGAGAAATCGCTTTTCGGGGTTGAGGATAATATGATTTATACAGAGGAATATCAATATAATGACGAATTTTTGCTAGAGAGGATTCGCAGAACTGATATTGAGGGAACATGTTATGGCATTTGTGTCTGCAATTATGACGATAATGGTAATATCAATATGCAGTCGGAGTATAATTGCGAAGATGTTCTGCAATATAATATCAAAATTACTCGGGATGATGAGAATCGAGTTGTTGAGATGAGTTATCTTCGACCTGACGAAAAGGAAAACTTTGTTATCATTACAAAAAAATATGATTCAGAAGGAAATATCTCTGAAATGAGCAATATGGATGTTCTAAATAATATCCACATTGTTAAAAAATTCAAATATGATAAGGATGGAAATAAAATTATAGAAGAAAAGTATAGTCGAGGCATAGAGCTATTGGAAAAGCTTAGTTTTGAATATGATTTTGATGATAAAGGAAATTGGATTACATGCTATGAAAAGAACCAGAATGTTGTGGTCTTTATTGTAAAGCGTAAGATAGAATATTTTGAGTAATATTTGTTTGTAGTCGACTGAGATTAAAATATTTATTATATTTGTAAATACTGTTTAAAATAACTTAGAAAAATAAATTACTTCATGAAGCAAATATCAAAAGTCCTTATTGTGTTTCTATTGTCAACTGTTGCATTGTCTTGCAACAATTCTTCTAGCAAAAATTCGGCTTATGGTCAAGAAGTAAAACCAAAGCAAATATTAAAGGACATTGATAATGGTAAATCTGTTTATGTTGAAGACGCAACAATAAATGGTGATTTGGACTTTACTCAAATTGAAAATGCAGCTAGAGAAAATAAAAATCTTAAATGTGTTTATGTTGAGCAATCTATATGCTTTGTAAACTGTACATTCGAAGGCAAAGTTGTTTTTTCTGGAATCGACACTGATAAGAATTTTGTTAAAACATGCTTCGATAAAGGGATAACATTTAAGACTTGTATTTTTAAAGCTGAAGTTGTAGCTTCAAATTGTGAGTATAGAGGAATGGTTGATTTTAGTAATTCAATCTTTGAGAAAAAAGCCGATTTCACAGGGTCTTATTTTGTAAATAAGGAAACATTCTTTAACGATATTAGTTTTAATGCCGAACTACAGTTCTCAAATACAAAGTTTAATGGAAATGTAAGCTTTTTCAAGTCATTCTTTAAGTTTCCAACCTATTTTCAAAATACTGTTGTTGATGGTAATGTAATGTTTGCTAATACTGTTTTTGCAGCTTATACAGATTTTTCAAATGCAGCATTTTTCGGTGTTGTAAATTTAAATTATGCTGATTTTAAGGAGGCTGCAATACTTAAATACATTAGGTTTTTTGGTAGAGTAGATTTCGTGCAGACAATTTTTAGAAAGAAAACGGAAATAATGGATTGTGATTTTTACAGTTTGGCACGATTTTCAGAGACAGAATTCTCTGGAAAAACGATTTTTGAAAACAATAACTTCGTTAGTCGTAATCCAGAGGTAAAATCACTTAAGTCCGAGGAGGATTCAGAGTTTGTTTTTACCAATAATAAAGCACAAGGAAACATCGAGATTGAGAATTTTATTTTCAACGAAAGCAAAGAAGAATAAACGAATAATTAAAGAATATAAAAATTAGATTTATGAAAAGAAAAACTGGTATTTTATTTAGCATTATGGTCGTTGTAGCCATAAGTTCAACAATTTTCATTACTTCATGCGAGGAAGTAACAGAAGAAGAGGTTTCAAATGTTTTAGGATGGCTTTTTGCGTCCGAAAATCCTGAGGAAATTCCTGATGATATTAATTTGAGTACTGCTTATGGTGATGAGACCTTGCCATCGAGTGTGGATTTGTATGAGAATTTTCCACCAATAGGTAATCAGGGGCAATATGGAACTTGTGTTGCATGGGCATGTGGATACAATTTGCGCAGTTATATGTATGCAAAATTAAATGGTCTAACAACTGCGGATATGTATAATGAAGCCAATGTATTTAGTCCAAAAGATTTGTTCTATTCAATTCCATCTGAACAGAGAGGTGCTGATTGTAATGGAACAACCTTTGAAGCGGCTTTGGATGTAATGGTTTCAAGAGGTATTGCTAAGATGAATGTTGTTCCTTACGAGAATGTTGGTGATTGTACTGCATCTCCACAAAGTTCTTGGACAGCTGATGCAGGAAACTATAAGATTTTAGATTATAGACAAATTGACGAAAATGTTGAAAACTTAAAAAGGTATTTATATCAAGGTAAAGCTATTGTTTTTGGAGCAAAACTTGGTGATGAGTTTATGAATGCATCAGGTGATGTAGTTCTCACAAGTCAAACTTATAATTACTCGGGACAGCACGCATATCATGCTATGATTTTGTGTGGTTATGATGATAATAAGGGTGCTAACGGTGCTTTTAAAGTTGTAAATTCATGGGGTGAAGATTGGGGCAACGGAGGTTTTATTTGGGTTGACTATAACTATTTTGTTCAGCAAGACTATTTTGCTTATGCTTGTTTTATAGCAAATAATGTTGAAGAAGAACCAGATCTTGATAATGCAACCTCAGGTTACGATTTGCAGGCATGGGAATTACTTGATTATAGCCGCGAAACTGGTAATCCTCTAGAGCGCGAAGCTTCTTACAATGTTTATAATACTGGAGAAAATGCGGTAAATGCAGCAGATGACTGGAATATTTTATACTTGTATTACAATGCATACGATGCAAATGATTATGGAATTATTTTGTGTGATATGTACACTGATGATTATGGCGCTTATGGTTTTTATGATAGACCAAGTCCATTGCCTACTGATATTGTGGCTACTGACTTTTGGGCAACTTATATTGACATTCCAGCACAAACAGGAGTAGCAAATCATGTTTCTTCTGTAATATTCGACGGAACATCTGAGAAATTCTACTGGCAGTACACCATGCCAAATTTAACTGGAGATTACTATCTTGTTCTTGTTGGTGACGGCTTTGACACCTTCGCTGAATTTAATGAGGATAATAATTATTACTATTATACTTATGAAAATGGATCACCTCTTCATTTCGAGGGTGGTGTTTTACAAGATCAACCTGTTTCAAAGAAAAACATTGATGCTCATAGAGTACCTAGAAAAGGCGAAGCATCTCCTTTCCAATCAGTGAAAATTGGAAAAAATGTAAATGCATATTCTACTAAAGAACTCCGCAAACTTATCGATTATCAAAGAGAAAGCGGTGAACTAGCAAGAAAAGTTAACCTCTGGAAAAATTCTAATCCTAAAGTTAGAAAAGTGCTGAAATAAGAATTTTAAGTGATTTAAATATGAAATGGTGGTTTAAGTTTTTAGACCACCATTTTTTTTATTGAGTAGTTTTGTCTAAATTTGAACATAATTTATTACTAAAGAATAAGTGATATGGAAGACGTAAAATTTGTTATAAAGAATAAGAAGTCAATATCGTTTATAATAGTCTCTACCATAGTGACTGTTTTTGCAATACTATGGTTTCAAACATACCTGTTTGGTGGTGCCGCAGTGGGCTTCGCACTCTTAATAATTGGATATACCGATGGATTTGAAATAAATTTTAAGAATAGAAAATATAGAAATACCCAGTTTATTGGACCAGTAGCTTTCGGAACTTGGAATGATCTACCGGAAATAACTTATATTTCTGTGTTTAGAACTATAATTGCCAGCTCGGTAAGAGGATTGTCAAATACTAAAATTTCAAGCAAGGAAAAAGTTGTTGTGATAAATCTCATTTATGGCAAAAATAAAAGACTTAGAGTTTATAAAACAGAGGATATTGAGGATGCCTTTGAAAAAGCACAACTTTTGTCACGTGAATTGGATTTGAGAATATATGATGCAACATCTCACGAAGGAGTATGGTTTGAAGATAGCCCTTATAATAAAAATGCTACTAAGAAAGAATAAAATCTGTGATTTTCGGTTTAAGAAACTAGAGTGGTCCTACAGAAAAAGAGATTTCAACTGCTCTTCTATCATTACTAAGGTCTTCGATTTTATCTACCGTTACAAATGACCGAATTTCCTCTGTCCCAAAATCAATTTCTTCGCCTAATTTTAAATCCGAACGGTTTTTAGAAATATAATCGTTTAGCTTGAGAATCCCGTTTTCAATGTTAATGGGTGCATTCAAGTTTGATTTAATCTCGTCCATTAGCATACTAGCAGCTGAAAACCAATAATCCAAGTCTGAATTAGCGGTCTTAAACCTTGTTGTCTCAAAACGAAAGGTCAAAATGTAATACTCACAGCCCCAATTTTTAATAATTAGCTTATCACCTTGATCTAACACTACTGTTTCTATGCCAGTAATACTGTCGGGTTGTAAAACAAAAGTGGCTTGTGGATATACATCTTTATTTAATATAGGCTCTGCTTGTGAACGGGTGCAATTTTGCTGGTTTATTTGACTTCCATTAGCAATATTACTTTCTAATTTTGAATCTTCGTTCGAAGTTTTTCCTGTGTTATTCGATGAAGCACATCCAAAAAGTCCAATTGCAAAAATCAAGAGTAATTTGTTCATAGCTTTGGTAATTTATATGATAAATGGTTGTAGAATTTACTTTTGCAAACTTAAGCATTTTATTTCAATTTTGAATACATTAATGGTGCTACAAATCCTAATCGTCTAAAACAATCCTCTTCAAATGGCACATTAACAATTCCTCATTCTCATCATATAAATGCATTCCATTTCCTTCGCAATAACCAAAAGATTCGCAATTTGCGCAATCCCCTTTTTTCGACCATTCGCGATTACGATGTTTTTCAAATTTTGTATTCCATACTGTCATAAAATCGTCCTGGTAGATATTCCCCTGAATAAAATTGCTTCTTAAATTTGGGCATGCCGAAATGGAACCATCAACCAAAATTGAACCTATATTAATTCCAGCTCTGCAAAAATAAAAGCTGTCACGTACCTTGTCTTCGTAATCACCTAAGAATCCTTCGCAAGAATATTGAAGATGAATTCGTTTTTCTTTTCGGGTTGCACTAATAAAATCCATCAGTTTTGTAAAGTCTGTTGGACTTAGCATCAAACTTTTATTTTCTGCACCTCTGCCAACCGGAAAAATTGTATTGATACGCCAGTGTTTAACATTTAGCGAAATAAGCATTTCTTTTATCTCAGGCAACTGATGTAAATTTAATTCACTAACACAGGTGATTACGTCAAACTCTAATTTGGGAACCTGTGCAACAAGTTGAATCGCCTTGTAAGCATGATTAAAACTTTTTGGGTGATTTCGCAATGTATTATGTGAATTTTCTAGTCCATCAAGACTTATGCTTACAGTTTTTAAGCCTGATTTTAGCAAAGAAACCAATCTTTCGGGATTAAGAGCCAGCCCATTTGTTACCATTCCCCATTGAAATCCTCGTTGTGTGACGGCTTTACCACATTCTTCAAGATCTTTTCGCATAAGTGGCTCTCCACCCGAAAAAATGATAAAAAGTTTCTTTGGAGGAATATGTTTTGCGATAGAATCAAGTGCTGTCAAAAAATCCGCTAAAGGCATGTCGGGAACTGATGTATGTTGTGAACAGTCGCTTCCGCAATGTAGACAATTTAAATTGCATCGAAGAGTACATTCCCAGAAAAGGCTGTTAAGTTCGTGGAGTTCTACAGTATTCTTTTTGTACTTTTTAAATACTTTAAAGGCTAATTTCTTTCTGAGCCCCAAAGACATAATCTTAGTCTTTTTTCATTAGTTCTATGATTACTTCATGCTCGCGATCTTCATCAGGTTTGATGGCTACAGTATTTGTTACTGGAAAATATTCTTCTGGACGATTTTGAGTATTATCCGAAACTTCAAAAGTTATTTCTGTTTTGTAGTCAAGTTCATATTGATATTCGAAACTATATCCATCATTCCAAGTAGAGTAGGTTGTGTCGTATTTATTTGCAATGATTCTAAATCGGCTTATAGTATCAGTTATGCCAATAATTCTTCCGTAAATTGTAGTTTTTGGGATGTATGCCATATATTGCGCAAGACATTGTGAGGCTGCGAGTGTAAAACCCAAAACACTAAGA
>CAZOHR010000102.1:0-7973 GCA_964579045.1 uncultured Bacteroidales bacterium
CATGAATAACCTGTTCCACCTGCACCGTTTGATGTTAGTGAAATAGTTTGACCAGCACAATATGCACCAGAGTTTGTTGGCGCTACAGTTGGGTTTGCATTAACTACAACTACCGTATTTGCAGAAGCTGTACAGCCAGTGGTCGTATTTGTATAAACTACTGTGTAAGTTCCTGCATTAACAGCTTGACCGTTTGTAATTGTTGGATCTTCGGTTGATGTAGAATAAGCATTCGGGCCTGTCCATGCAAAAGTGTTTCCACTAGTACCAGTTGCTGTAAGCGCTATTGTTGAACCTGCACAGTATGGGCCACCATTACCTGCCGAAATTGTAGGATTTGCATTTACAGTAACATTGGTTGTTGCAGATGCTGTACAACCTGTTGTAGTATTAGTAAGTACAACTGTATAAATTCCAGCATGTGTTAATGCCGCACTTGCTCTGGTTGGATCTTCAACAGCGGAGCTGAAGGTTGCTGGGCCTGACCATGAATATGATGTGCCTCCAGCACCTGTAGCATTAAGAGCAATTGTTTGACCAACACAGTATGGTCCGGTGTTACTAGCTGAAATGGTCGGTACAGAATTAATAGTAATATAATTTGTTTTTGTTTCGCCATCTGATCCTCCACCATTAGTTGCGGTTAAAGTAACTGAGTATGTACCTGGTGTTGCATATGTAACAGTTGGATTTTGCAGAGTGCTAGTTGCAGGTGTTCCACCTGTAAAAGTCCATGCCCATGAAGAAGGTGTATTTGTTGATAAATCCGTAAATGTAACTGATTGTGCAGGGCAAACTGAAGTAGAAGATGCAGAAAAATTTGCAACTGGAGCAACTGGAATTAGTGAGCCAGTTACAATAATATCATCTATAAGAGATGCTCTTGCAGCAGTAATTGCACCACCATTAACAGAAACATTGCTTCTCATTATCCAACGCAAATAAACCAGTGTTTGATTGTTACATGCTGACGGTAAATTAACATTAGTTAAAGCACCTGTAGTGTTCCATGTTCCATTTACAGTAGTAATATTTGAGTATGGGACGTCTACCCAAGTTGTTCCATTTAAACTATATTGAACTTTGAAGTCTCTTGGGCTAGCGTTGTTGTTTCCAGCAATCTTTGATGAAAGCTTTAATAGTTCATATCCTGTTGTAGTAAATGACACTTGCCAGTATTTTGTTCCATTACCTGCATCCCAGCCAGTCGAAGATGCGCACCTTGTAGTTGCTCCTGCGGTTGCATATGTTGGAAGATTAGGTCCACCAGCAACAGAAATGTTTCTAGTACCATTATTAGCAGCAATACCTCCGTCACTTGCATTATTATCAGGATTGTTTGGGAAGTTCCAAGTAACGATTGAAGCAGCTGTTGCCAGTACTGTAATATACCCAGTTTGTGTATATGTGTCGCTACCCGATGCATTTGTTGCAGTAAGACTTACATTATACACGCCGGGAGTATTATAAACCACATTAGGATTTTGTGTAGCACTAGTTGCAGGTGTTCCACCAGAGAATGACCAACTCCATGATGTAGGAACACAGGTTGAGGCATCTGTAAAATTAACAGTTGAACCTGCAGATACGGTAGTTTCATTTGCATAAAAATCAGGGTTTGGAATTCCTGTTGCACACAGAATCGGATAAATTGCATTGTTAAAAGTAGCTCCCCAACGAGTATTATAGGAAGCCCATACATTAGTGTTGTTTTGTTCCCATCCTTCATTTGTGCCTGCATTTTGCTCACCAGTTAATAAAACTAGAGTATCACCAGCTGTGCTAGGATTCGGGATGTTAAATCCGATAAAGAAATTTGTTCCTGTTACATTTACTGGTGCGCCAAAATCAACCCAAGTTAATTCTCCGTTAGTAATATTATCAGCAATTGATTTTAAAGAAATTGTTTTTGTTGCAATAACGGTACCTGGAGAATAAGTAAATCCAGAAGCTGCGGCGCCATTGTCATCATAAACATTAAATGTAATCATTGTTGAAGTATTGTTTACATAGGCCTTGGCAAAAGAGAAATATGCACCTTCAAGATTATTGTAACCGGTAGTATTATCAAAGAACTCCGCTTTAGCTTTATATGCACTTCCGTTATTTCCTGATAAATATCCTCCAGTAACTGAGTAGTATACAGCCGATCCTGGGATATGGTCAATATAGTCGCAGAAGCATGTGTTTGGATCAACAACTGTAATGTAGTCAACAACAGTTTTTGTGTCGGTTCCATTTGCATTGGTAGCTGCAAGTGTTACATCATATACTCCAGGAGTGTTATAAGTAACTACTGGGTTTTGATTTGTACTTGTTGCAGGAGTTCCTCCTTCAAATGTCCATAACCAGCTTGTTGGTAGTGTTCCTGTACTTAAATCAGTAAACGTTGCTGTTGAACCACCTAAAACAGTTGTTGGTGTTCCCGAAAAATTAGCAATCGGAGGAAAATAGCCTCCAACTCCATTCAAAGTAATATTTTTTTGAGTGGCGCCAGTGCTAGTGTTAGTTAAGGTTGATGCATATGTTTGCGAAGTCTGTGGGGCAAACTGTACATAAATGTTTAATGGAGGAACACTGCCAGAAATTGGGGTTAAAATTAGTGATGAAGCAAAGCCAGAGCCACTTGTTGGAGAAATTAAGAAATCTGTTGGAGCAGTTATTACCAAATTGTTGGTCAAATTATAACCAGCAACCTGATAACTTAATTCGCTGTTTGTTCCAATTTCAACATTTCCATACGACAATGAAGTTCGATCTATTAATATTGTTGCTCCAACAACTGGATTTATAATAATTGCATAATCTTCAACTTCACCATCAATATTTGTTTCACATGATGTTGGGTAAACTGTTACACCAGGATCATTATACATTGTTGACACTCTCATTCTAGTGTTGCCTGAAACTGCATTAAGAGGAACCGTAATCGAAAATGGACAGAGATTGGCTGGTCCATCTGTTTGATTTGTTGCATATCCTAGCTCATAAGCTTCTCCAGGATCATCAAAACTACAGTTGTCATTCCAGTCAATCCAAGCTTTTGTTGCTGCTTTATAATTGCCGTCTGTATTAATGTTGACGGTTAAATTATATGCACTTCCAATATTTAAACTTGTTGAAATGGTGCCTGTATAATCGCTATATGCGTTTGAATTAACATCAACAGGTTTGGCGGAAGTGTTATTAATTGTGTTGAAGATAACTTTAGTTGTACTAGTAGCATAAGTGGTGTGACCCCATGAATAACAGATATTACAAGGAGCAACACCTGTGGTTAAAGCGTTATTTGTAAGTGCTGGTATTTTAAAACAATTATCAACTGTATTGAATTCATAAATTGAAAAGTAATAGGTAGTTCCTGCTTGCAATCCAGTGATTGTTACATTAGAACCTGTTCCTTTGTATACTGTAAAATTTCCAGTTCCTATTTCTGTTCCAGTTCCAAATGCCGCTGCGGCTGTATAAACCACTCCATTTACTGGATTTGCATCAACTAATGATCCCTGTCGAGCTACAACCAAAACAGAGGTACCATTACCACGTGTCCAGTTTACCGTCATTTGATTGTTACCTATAGCTGTTGCTGAGAATGAGGTAGCTTGAGTTGTTGGAGCAGTACAAGCAGGTGGACAACTCAAATAGCAAAATTGAACTACTCCACTAGCTTCAACTATATTCAATAATGGTTTCGCAGTATTTGCAGCAGCCCATGATTTTGAATTTGGTGTTGTAGCATCTGTAAAAGTAGTTTTACTAGTTGTGCCAGGCCAAGGACAGCCACTGTTACTGAGAATACCATCGCCTGTCATTATGCCACTTGTTGTTGTAGAATTGGCCGCCATCGGATATAGACCCTGATGAGCCCCTGCATTAATACTACCTGAATTCGCAGTAATATAAGAACCGTCAACATGATAAATTATCATTCCATGTCCTGGTAGAGCAGCATCAAAACCAACTTGCTGGCGATTTTCTACAAGGAAATATTCGTTTGTTGTTGTTGTTGTATATTTATAAAAGCTTGTAGAATTTTGCTCTGAATTTAATAACGCCACATTTTGAGCTGCAGATAAAGTCATAGCTGATGCCCAATTATAAACTGTTATTTTTGTATATGGGTTGTGATGTGAGGGAGTTGCTCCACCGTTATTCCAAGCTCCACTTCCCATTAAATCCCAAGAACCTGTTCCATCATATTGACCGCCAGTAGCATAATCAGTATCATAGAAATCAGGAGACCCAAGCACATGTCCAAATTCGTGACAAATTACACCAATTCTTGTGATATTTGTTCCAGTAGTTCCCCTTAATTCTGATGAACATGAATATTTTGAAATTGTCTTTCCATCCAATGTTATTGTACTGATAGACCAAGCGTGTGCCCAAATTGTGGTCGCAGGAGCTCCTGATTCTTCACCATAACCTGCATAAATTACATAAATACCATCAACACTGCCATTATTGTCATTGTCATAATCTGCATAATTTACGCTTGGATTTGCAAGTGTAACAGCTTCTGTAACCAAATCATCTGGTCTCACGTCATTACCCGAACCGTCGTTGGTTCCATAGTATGCCATATTGTTTGACGCAACATAAGGTCCTGCAACATCTACTGTTAAGCTAAACTGATTATAAGAGTTTTCAAGATAATAATCTTTTACACTACCTGTTGCACCTCCTGTGGTGTAACCTACTTGGTTAAATAATGCCACAAAGTCAGCATTAGTTTTTGTCATTGCTTTATCGGTAAAACCAATCAATATACAAAGCAACTTCCTGTTTCCTGTGGTAGGGAAGGCTTTAGTGCCATTTTTTGATTCTTCATCATAAATGTTCCAAATTTGGTGCAAATAAGACACTTGCACATTACTATAAAACAAATTTTTGGAAACCCCATTTAAAAATACAGCATCAGTTTTACTTCGTTCTGTTACATTTTTAGCGATTATTCCACTTGGTATCATATCACTTCGACTATCCATTACGGCATATTCGTAATAACCCGCATCGTTAAACATTAAAGTGTAGCCGTCATCTGTTGTGGCCCACTTAATCTTTTCATCGCCATGTAAATAAATATTAACAGTGGTGCCGTCTGGTTGACGAAATTCAATAAGTCCAGGTTTTGCTGGAACTGCAAATGCGGAAATGCTTAATAGCAATCCAGCTAATAACATAAAAATAAAGGATAGTGATCTTTTCATAGTAGTTTGTTTATGTAAAAATTTTAGATTTCATTAAAAATTAAACTTCAAATCATTGTCCATCACATGGTTGAATGCGTTGAAGTCAGTACTTAGATTAAATATTAAAAACTCTCCATTCTCTTTTCAAAATTACTTATAATAACTATACAATCGTAAAATTATTGAGAAAACATACTTAACAGTAATCTAGTTATACTGTCAGTAACCCAAATGTGTTAAAATATTGTTAACGACTGCTTAAATGGTCTAATTTTTTTACCAAAAATAGAAAACTACATTTTAAGAGTTGATTTTATCATTATCTTTATGGCATAAAATTTGGTTTGCTGCCTTGCGTAATTAAAAATTGTTAAATATCTAAAATAAAAAAGTATGAAAAGTTTATTCACATCTTTGGTCATGTTTGTAATGGGAACAGCATTATTTGCACAAACAAACGACCTAGTAATATTCTCAGAAAAGGGCGAAGAATTTACGCTCTATGTTAATAGTATTAAGCAAAATGAAACTCCTGCTGCTAATGTAAAAGCTAAGGATATCAAAAGCGATAGTTTTATGGCGAGAATTGTTTTTGTTGACAAAGCTATTCCAGAGATTACACAAAACTTTTGGACAGAGAGTAAAAATGTTGAGATTACTGCTGTTGTTGTCTTGAATAAAAAAGGTAAATATGTTTTAAGACCTATGGGCGAAGGACCTAAAAATGCAGATTCTCCTGTTGTAAGCAGCGGTACTCAAGCTACTTATGAAGATCCAGACAGCGATAATACTCCAGTATCTAACAATGGAACCGTTACCACTACTACTACGGTTACAACAGATAGAGTTCCAAGAGAAAACATTGATATGAATGTTCAGGTTAGCGGTACAGGAATGGATGTAGATACTGACACAGGAGAAGAAAGTGTAAGTTTAAATATTACTGCTAACGAAAATGGTATGAATATGACTACTGGCGCTGGTGACGAAACTTTGACATTTGACGTAAATGTCTCAGAAAATGGAATGAATATGAATACTGGTGTTGGTGATGAAACTTTGACATTTGACGTTGACGTCTCAGAAAACGGAATGGATATGAATACAGGCGTTGGTGATGAAACTTTGACATTTGACGTTGACGTATCAGAAAACGGAATGGATATGAATACAGGCGTTGGTGATGAAACACTTACGTTAAATATTGATGCATCAGGTATGGACAATGTTGTTGTTGACAATTATGAAGAATCTACAACAACTACTTACACTACTACAACCACAACAACTACAACCGGAAATTCTGATTTAGTTGTTGAAGAATATCATGGTAATAATTACTCTGGTGGTACTATTTCTAGATGTCCAGTAGCAATGTCAGCAACTGAATTTGCAGAAGCTATGGAAAGCATAAAATCAAAATCTTTTGAAGATACAAAACTTACTACCGCAAAACAAATCTGCAAATCTAGCTGTATGACTGCTGATCAGATTCGTGACATAAACAAATCATTTGGATTTGAAGATAGCAGACTCGAATTTGCAAAATATGCTTATGATTACGTGTATGACGCTTCAAAATACTATAAAGTTAATGATTCTTTCCAATTCGAAATGACTATTGAAGAATTGGATGAATATCTGCAAACAAAATAATAACGAAACTTTCATGGCGAAAATGCGGGATACAGTAATGTATTGCCGCATTTTTTTTATTCTTTTGCTATGAATTTTTAATTAGCACTAAAACTGGGTCAAATAGTTCTAATTTCGACTTGCTAGATTTCTCTAAAACCATTTTCTACATCCAATCCCAATGGTAAAATAAGGATAAGAATAGAAGTTTCCTTTTGATGGTTTTTGAAATTCGAGACCCCCACAGAAGCTTGTTGTTAGTGCAAATGTGCCGTTATGATTTAACTTGTATGTAAGAATCAGAGGAACATAAGCACGAATAATTGTTTGTGATTCTGGCTTTAATTCGGTGGTCACAGATTCAACTTCATTAAAACTCTGATTTCGGCTATATTGATCCATGTATTTGTGATTTACCGACTCGGAATTTGTAAAAAACAGTTTACTACCAACCGAAAATAAACCACTTATACCAATGCCAGTCTCTGCTTTAAATATGAACTTTGGTGGAGAACTTATTGTGTACGAAAGATCGAAACCAACATCTGTTGAATTATAAACATATTCATTTTGTAGTATTATGAGAGTGTCCAAATTGGTTACGGGCTCTGAATTGATGGTTGCAGTATCAGTATGTGAGAAATAATCGTACTTGTAGGCGGCTTTTAGTCTTCCTCCTGTGGCAACACATACCCCTACATTTATATTTCCATAAAAATATGACTTGTCGTCTATTAAATGTTTTTCAAAACTTAACCTCGCATGCAATTCCGACCTATTGTCGTGAGTTAATAGCGAATCTGTTTCGGGCCACGTGGGTGATTGAAAATTGTAAAGCTCTTTTGCATGATCTAAATATATGGAACTGTAGTTGTAAATTGAACCCGAATAGCTGAAACTGAAATTGCTGAGCTTATATGGGCGTTTTATTTCTTTCTTAATATCTGTTTCTGTATCCTGCGAATAAGCAGCTATTGAAAATGTTAAAACAAGCAACGACAATATAAATTTCATAAATTTTGTGTAGTAAATCTCTGCGAAAATAACATAAATGAGGCAATTAGCATAATTTTTAAATTATACTTCAACATAATTCTTAATTTATGGCTATAAATCCAAATTATTATGTGAATTTTGCAAAAAATC
>CAZOHR010000102.1:8073-11063 GCA_964579045.1 uncultured Bacteroidales bacterium
CAACGTTCTTTCTCGTCAGTTCAGTCTGATGTCAGTATTCGTGGTGGTAGTTTTGATCAATCTTTGATATTGATAAACGGAATAAATCTCAGCGATCCTCAAACAGGTCATCACAGTCTTAACATTCCTGTAAATTCATCAGTTCTAGAAGCCGCAGAAATTGTATATGGACCAAGCTCACGAATTTTTGGTGCCAATGCTATGACAGGTGCAGTAAATTTTATTAGTAATATTCCCCAAAAGTCTGGAATCTTGCTCGACATTTCTTATGGTAGTTTTAATACTGTTAATGGAGATATCGTCTTAAATCATGTTGCAAAAAAGTTCAACCAGACTTTAAATGTTGCTTATACTCAATCCGATGGCTTTATTTATAACACCGATTACAGCAAAATAAATTTGTATTATGAAAACAATATAAATTTAGGTAAGGTAAAGATTAAAACCATGATGGGATTTTTGGACAAAAATTTTGGAGCATACAGTTTTTATACTCCTCAATATGTTGATCAGTACGAGAAAATCAGAACAGGTTTTGGAGCAGTAAAAGTGTTTGGTGGTTCTGCAATTAAATGGGAGTACAAGGCATATTACAGAGGACTTACCGATGAATTTCAGCTTTTTAGAGAAGCCACAGATTATTATCAGAATATTGATGGCATTTGGATTAATAATACAACAGGCGATTCTGTTAGCTGGTATCATAATCATAATAATCATTTAACAACTGTTGCGGGAACTGGTTTTAATCTCGAAAAGGATTGGGTAGGAGGAAAGTCGGCTATTGGTGGAGAATATCGATACGAGCAAATTTATTCAAATGTTTTGGGCAATCAACTTGATGAGGCATACGAAAACCTATACACTAAATCGGATGAAAGGCAGAATCTAACTTTTTTTGCCGAGCATGGTTACTATAAAAACAGGATTCTGATTAATGCAGGAGCAATGGCATATTACAATCAGAAATATGGTCTTAACTTTTACTATGGTGCAGATGCAGGTTATAAAATAACCGAGAATTTTATTGTAAAAGTAGGTGCTAACAAGTCGATGAGGTTGCCAACTTTTACTGAATTGTATTACCAGGGTGCTGCCAATGAGGGTAATCCCAATTTAGTTCCCGAGCATGCTATGAGCTTCGAAGCAGGAACGAAAATCTATTTTTCTAAAAAATCATTCGTTAATTTGAATTTATACAACCGTTTAGGAACCAATATAATTTCGTGGGTAAGAGAGAATAGTACCGAGAAATGGAAAACAGAAAATTTGACAAAGCTAAATACTTATGGTGCTGAAGTTTTTGCATCGTATCGTGATTTTAAAGAAAACTCATTTATGAATAGTTTAGGATTAGTATATTCCTACATTTATCAAGATAAAGATGCTGCAGGATTGGAATCAAAATATACAATCGATCACCTAAAACATAAATTGGTTTTTACAGCAGGGCATAAGATTTATAAAAATTTGAAAGCAGATTGGTCTGTGAATGTTTTTAAGCGTAACGGCGAGTATATTTACTTTGATTTTGAGCAGGGCATTTTTACTGAAACCATGGAATATAAAACCAATATACTGTTGAATCTAAAATTAAGCGCTGACTTTGGCAAATTTGGTTTTTACATCAGTGGACACAACCTCACAAATTCGGATTACTTCGACATTGCAAATGTTCCAGCTCCCGGAATCGCAGTTATGGGCGGAGTAAAGGTGAAGCTGAGTAAATAGAGATTTATCTTTTATTTTATTGGGTTTAGCAAAAGTAAATTCAGAATTTGAAATTTTCTAAGATGTTTTTTATTTTATTCTATTTTTACAATAAATGTTTAAATTTTAAAAGAATAACTATGAAAATTGATGAACTTACTGAAAAGATTATTGGATGCGCTATTGAAGTGCATAAGATTTTGGGTCCAGGATTATTGGAAAGTGCTTATGAGGAATGTCTTGCTTATGAATTGACCAAAGCTGGATTGTCCATAGAGAGACAATGCCTTTTGCCGATTATTTATAAGGAGATAAAATTGGATCATGGATATAGATTAGACATTGTTGTTGAGGAAGAGGTAATAATTGAATTAAAAACGGTTGAATCAATTACTCCAGTTCACCAAGCACAAATGCTAACTTATATGAAATTAAGCGGAATTGACTTGGGATTGATCATAAACTTCAATGTTAAGTTGTTGAAAGACGGGATAAAAAGGTTTATTTATTAGGAATGATTTTCAGCTTGTTAAAAAAATCTAGACTTTAGATTAGAATAATGTTTATCTTAATCTTTAAACATCCTGATTCTGTTCTGTCATTCTTAAATGTTTTTTACAGAGATTCGCTTTTTATTGCGAATGTATTTTAGTTCCACATCATTTTCTCTGTGTATCTCTGTGCCTTCTCCGTGCATCTCTGTGTAATATTTTTTTATAATGTTAAGATGGTTTTTCTTTGAGATTACCAAAGACTTTTATTAATGAAAATCCATAGAAATACAACAAATTATTTAGATAGTAATATTTATTTTTTACACGGAGACTCACAGAGAACACACAGAGATACACAGAGCTTTTTTGCGGATAGATAATGATATTTTCTTATTGAATCGTTTTTTTATGAAATTGAATCTTTGTGTCACACCTATCTTCTCCGTGTGACTCCGTGCCTCCTCTGTGTATCTCTGTGTAATATTTTTTTGATGTTTAAAAATGTTTATTTTATTGCCACAAATATTTTCTCCGTGTATCTCTGTGCCTCCTCCGTGTATCTGTCCTTTGACTCTTGCCTATTCTAAAACTTCGCCTTCGATCCCTCCTTTAAAAACTCATAACCAATAATGATTTCGTGGGTTCCGCTTGAGAATGAGGAAATTTGGCTGAATGAGTGGTCGAAGGCATAGCCGAATTTATAGTTTTTGTATTTAACTCCAAATTGTGCAGTGAGCATTCCCGATGTGCGGAAACCTGCGCCTACCCAAATAAGGTTTTTAATGT
>CAZOHR010000103.1:0-10884 GCA_964579045.1 uncultured Bacteroidales bacterium
TTTTAAATTATTAATCCTTTCCGAAATTTCGTTGGCGATAGCTTCGTCAACTAAAAGATTTTCTACATTCTCCGAATTATTAAAAATCAGAAAATTGTTACAAACTTCGCTTATTTCGTTCAGATTAACAATTAAAGTATCAGAAATTTTAAAGAAATTTTGATTTTCACAAATTAGATTTGTGTCAAATAATTTGCTTAAGATAGTGTATGATTTCTTTTTGGTAACAACCAGCTTTTTATCACTGTCATTTTGAATTTTAATAATCTCGTTTATTCTGAGGCGAACAAAATGTTCATTAATTTTAATAAACATAGAATCGTTTTTTCGTCTATCATCTTTTTCTAGAATCCTCTCTAGAGCACGATAAACCGATTTTAAGAACCTTTTATATTCCAAGGGCTTTAATAAATAATCGGTTACATTATACTCGAATGTGTCAAGGGCATATCGTCTATCTCCAGAAATTACGATAACGTTTAGATCAGTTTTTTTCACATCGAGGAATTCGAGGCCGCTCATTTCGGGCATTTCGATATCTAGAAAGACAATATCAATATTACCACCATGTATTGTATTTAACGCCTCCACAGGGTTTTTATAAATCCCTTGAAGATCGAGCAACTCTGACTTACCAATAAACGCAGCCAGTTGTTTCTGAACTATCAGATCGTCGTCAATAATTATACAATTCATACAGACGGAATTTGAGTACTAGATTTTATACGCTTAAGACAACAAAATGTTGTGCTACGTTCGCTAAATATATTTTATTTCGACATAATGGTCATTCTCCCCGACATTAAACAGTTGACTCACGACTTTTGATATAACTTTTTGTTGTCCGGTGGAAAAAACTGTAATTTTACGAGTATTATTCTCTGTTCTAAAAATTTTATTTGTCATCAATACGTCTTTGGTTCTACGTGCCACTGCCCCAGCCGAATCAATTACTTCAACATTATCGCCCGCAGCTGCTTTAATATGCTTATAGAAATATGGGTAATGAGTACATCCAAGCACCAACTGATCGATACTTTCGGCTAAAAAAGGTTTCACATATTGATTTACCAACTTGTTTACTTCCTCACCATCAAAAACACCTTCTTCGGCTAGTTCGACCAAGCCTTTAGCAACCTGCAGATGGATAGTAACATAATCTTTGTAATTATCGCTTGTGGTTTTAAAATGATTTCCACGAAAAGTTCCTTCAGTGGCAAGCACTCCTACATTTCCAGTTTTTGTATTTAGGCAAGCTGGTTTAACAGCTGGTTCCAAACCTATAATAGGAATTTCAAATTTACTGCGCAACTTAAAAACTGCGGCGGCTGTAGCTGTGTTACAGGCAACAACCACAAGTTTACACTGCTGCGAAATTAGAAATTCCACAATTGATTCTGAAAGTGAAATTATTTCATTTGCAGATTTGGGGCCATATGGAGCATTAGCGCTATCGGCATAATAAATAAAGTCTTCGTAAGGGAGTTTCTCTGCCAGTTCCTTTAAAACTGTCAAGCCTCCTATCCCACTGTCGAAAACTCCTATAGGTCCGTTCATCATAAAAAAATCCCGAAATATTCCGGGATTAAAATTAGTAATAAATTCTTAACCAAATTATTTAATGCCTAGTTTAATTTTTACTGCAGGAGTGATATCTTCACTTTCAGCAGAAAAATACAACAATGTGGAAACATCAAAAACATAAATAAGTGCTTTTTCTTCACCCACAGCTTTAATTGCATCTTGGATTTTTGTGTAAATCGGTTCGAGTAATTCAACTTCTTTAGCTTGCATGTCTTCCTGAGCTCTTACTTGGAAAGCTTGAATTCTTTGCTGTAAATTAACTAATTCGTCCTCTTTCATTTGTTTGATAGAAGGAGAAAGAGTTTCACCAGTTGCCATATAATCATTATACTTGGTTTCTAGTTCCTGATTTAGAGCTTGCAATTGAGTTTCGAGAGTCATTGCATATGCTTCAACTGCTTTAGATGCTGCTTCTTTTTCTGGCATTAGTGTGAATAAAGCATTTGAATCAACATGACCGAATTTAGATTTTTGTGCGAAAACTGAAACTGAAGAAGCAACAATTAGCAATAATACAATAAGTTTTTTCATAATAAGTGTTTAAAATTTTTGTCAAATATAATATTAATTCTTATAACCCAATTTTTTTAGTACATCATCGCTCTTGTCATAGCGTGGGTCGGTGTACAACATGTTAAGGCTGTTGGCAGTGTCGAATATTACAGCATAAGATCCTTCCACAGCAATTTCTTTAATTGCATTATAAATATCGTCTTGAATAGGTTTAACCAATTCTTCGCGTTTCTTGAATAACATTCCTTCTTTACCAAAATACTTCTGCTGTAATTCTCTCATTTCTTTTTCCTTGAGCATAATTTCCTCTTCTCTTTTTAGTCGTAGTTCTTCGGTAAGCAATACTCTCTCGGCCTGATAATCTTTGTACATCTTATCAATAGCTTCTTTTTTGGTGTCTATTTCTTTTTTCCATTCGGCAGAAAGATCGTCGAGTTGAGTTTTAGCAGTTTCGTAAACTGGGATATTGTTTAAGATGTATTCTGTGTCAACATAAGCGTATTTTTGAGCCATCAGCATTCCTGAAAACATCGGGATGAGTAAAATCAACAATAGTTTTTTCATAGTTGTATTATTTTAAATTTATTTTCAAAGTTAGCATTTATCAAAATATGTTCCAAAAAAACATTTACTAGAATTGTTGTCCTATAACGAAGTGAAATTGGCTACCGTTTACGCCTGTAGATCCAGCTACATTGTCGAAGCCATAACCCCAATCAACACCGAGCATACCAATCATTGGCATATAGATTCTAACTCCAACACCAGCAGAACGTTTTACATCGAAAGGATCAAAATTTTCTGACATATACCAAGCATTTCCAGCCTCAACAAATCCAATTGCATATAAAGTAGCAGTAGGCGCCAAAGAAAGTGGATATCTTAGCTCAATACTAAACTTGTCGTAAATATTTCCGCCGTTCGCTGGAGTAAGAGAATTATTGCCATATCCTCTAAGACCAACAGTTTCGAGACCATAAAGATTATACCCGTATAGTCCGTCGCCGCCAAGTTGAAAACCTTCGAAAGGAGAAGGACCAAGATCTTTGGAATACATTCCCAACATACCAAATTCAAACTTGGTCATAAGCACAAGTGCTCTAGAACTACCATCGCGGCTGCCCGCTAGAGTTGTAAACCATTGGCCAGAAAATTTATATTTATGATATTCAATCCACTTATATCTTTCCTGAGCTGTCATATCGTCAGTATATGTTTTCCCATTAAACCATGAATACGGTGGTGTAAGCTCCACAGATAGCGAAAATGTGGAACCTGTAGTTGGGAAAATAGGGTTTGGACCAGATGAAGATCTGCCCAAAACCGTTTTTAAACTTATATTATTTGAGTGACCTGTGTGGTACAGAGAGAATGCTGAATAATCTTTAAGATTATAGTGCTTATAACCAAGTTCGGTGTACAATGTAAAATAATCGTCAGGGACTTTAAGTCGCTGTCCCAAACCTAATCCTGCCCCCGTAACTTTAAAGAAATAAAGACTTGTATCCGCAGTAGCTCCATTTGAAATTATTGAATGGTAAACAGAAGTTGTGAATGAATTTGGTTTTTTACCACCAAACCAAGGCTCTGTAAAGTTAAAGCTATAACTTTGGTACCATAATCCTGATGCCTGAGCACGTACCGAAAGTCTTTGACCATCTCCTGTAGGTAAAGGGCGGTAAGCTTTAGGATTAAAGATATTCTTTAGGGAGAAATTATTGAAAGTAAGACCAAGAGTTCCTACAACCATACCAGCTCCCCAGCCTCCAGATATTTCTACTTGGTCCGATGGTTTTTCTTCAACAATATATTCAAGATCTACAGTTCCTTCAGCAGGATCTGGTTGAAAATCGACATTTAATTTTTCGGGGTCGAAGTAGCCTAATTGTGCAAGTTCTCTGATTGTACGTTGTACTTCAGATCTTTTATAAAGTGAACCCGGTCTTGTACGTATTTCTCTAATAATAACATGATCGTTGGTTCTTGTGTTTCCAGTAATTGTAACTTTATTTACTCTTGCCTGTTTTCCTTCATAAACACGCATTTCAATATCTATCGAATCATTTTCAACTAATATTTCGACAGGTTGGATATTTGAAAAAAGATAGCCGTTATCTTGATACACTGACATTACACCAACTGGATCGTACAATAATCTTTCTTCAAGTAATGTGTGATTATAAATGTCTCCAGATTGTATTCCGAGAATCTTGGTAAGTATCTCTGAGTTATATTTTGTATTTCCAAGCCATGTTATATTACGGAAATAATATTTCTGACCTTCATCAATTCCGATAACCAAATTAATAGTGTTATCTGGATTTGTAATTACGCTATCGTAAATGATTTTTGCATCTCTAAAGCCAAGCTCATTGTATTTACTAATAATACTAGCTTTATCGGTTTCAAATTCTTTTGGGATAAGTTTGGAAGGTTTAAAAACATTGTACCAGATTTTACGCTTTGTCTCTTTCATAGCTCGATGCAATTTGGCATCAGCAATCTGCTTATCCTCGCGATAAAAGTTATAAATCTCTTTTTCTTTACCAATGCTATTATTTCCAACAAAAACAATATCGTTAATTTTGATTCTCTCGTTTTTTGTCACATCAAATTTGAGGATAACCGAGTTTGCAAGAGCAGAATCTGGTTCCTGAGAAATCTTAACACTTACATCTCTAAACCCTTTGTCTACAAAATAATCTTTGATACTTTTTTCGGATGAAAGAAGAGTGTTTTCAGTAACTTGTGTTCCTTTAACTAATTTTATCAAATCTCTAATATCATCTGCTTCTGTCTTTTTAACACCAGAGAATGAAAATCTTGATAATCGGGGACGTTCTTCGAGATAAATATCTAAAAATGCTCTCTCATTTATAACCTTAACCAATGTTATTTTAACATCAGAGAACAAACCCTGTTCCCATAAAGTTTTAACGGCCTTGGTAATTTTATCGCCAGGAATAGTAATTTTTTGCCCAATTTCAAGACCTGTGAGATATAAAAGTACATTCTGGTCGAGATATTGTATTCCTGAAATTGTAACCCCACCTATTTCATATTCCTTTGGTTCGGAATAATCAATAGTATTTAATTGAGTTCTTATCTCCTGAGCAAATGAGGAAAAAGAGATTAGTAAAATAACGGCTAATAGAAATTTGTTTTTCATTAAGTTTTTTTCTTAAGTTAATTGTTCACTTGTTTTACCAAATCTTCTTTCTCTTTTCTGATAGTTGATTAACGCAGTATAGAATTCTTCTTTTGAAAAGTCGGGCCATAAAACATCTGTAAAATAGAGCTCTGAGTATGCTAACTGATACAAAAGAAAATTGCTGATTCTTTCTTCTCCACTTGTTCTGATAAGCAGTTCTGGGTCAGGAATACCAGCTGTTGACAAATAGTTTTCGAAAAGTTTATCGTCAATACTTTCTGGGTTTATCTTTCCTGATTTACTATCTGCAGCAATATTTTTTACTGCATTTAAAATATCCCACCTTCCACTGTAGCTCAAGGCAATAACAAAGTTTAATTCTTTATTATCCTTTGTATTCTCAATTGCTAAATTAAGTTTCTTTTGTACTGCTTGGGGCAATTTTTCAATCTGTCCAACAACTCTGATTCTGACACCTAGTTTTTTTATTTCCGCAAGTTCTTTGTCGATCGAAGAAACCAAAAGGTTCATGAGGCCACTAACTTCTGCTTCGGGTCTGTTCCAATTCTCTGTCGAAAATGCATAAACTGTTAGGAATTTAATCTTAAGTTCACCACAGACTTCAATTGCATTTTTAACAGCCTTAGCACCTTCTTGATGACCTGAGAGTCGTAATTTTCCGTGCGACTTTGCCCATCTACCGTTACCATCCATAATTATGGCAACATGTTGTGGGATTCTAGTTTTATCTATTTGTTCGATCAGAGACATCTCTAATAGTTATTTATATTCGTAATATGCAGGGCAACCAAGTCCCCCTAGTTTAAAAGTGTATGACAATGTAACGCTAGCCAGCGAATACCAGTCTTTATTGTAACTAAAACCTGTTTGTTTGTGTCGGGTAGCTTCGCTCATTGGCATTCCATAATTTGGATCATAAACGCTTAGATCTTCTCCTGAAACTGAATCGAGATAATCGGAAAAAGTTTTTCGCATTGTCCACTCAACACCTAATACCAACTGAGGTTTAATATTTTTCTTAACTCCGAATCCAATAGGTATTGCAACACCAATTACATCTTGGGCAGAATTTGCGATGTATGCAGAAATACCTGTTTGCAAATAAGGAGTAAAGCTCTGTCGTTTTACATCACCTATTAAATATGGTAGAAAGTGAATTTCAAATTGTGCTGAGACTTCAACTAATGAAGTTTCAAATTCGCGATCGCGGAGCAGTTGAAAATCATTATTAAAATCGGCATCATTAGCAGATAGTCTGGTATAGACACCACCAAGTCTTAGAACATATCTTGAATTTAGATGATATTTTACAAAACCGCCAACATTAAAATGAGGAGAATAGAAGTGTTTATAAAGATTTAGATCGCCCAGATAATACGAGCCTCCACCTTGAACGCCTATCTCTCCACCTCTTTGCGAGTAACTAGCCAAAGGCATGCAGGAGAATACCCCTAAAAAAACAAACAATGCAGAATTTTTCTGCATCATTTGTACAAATACTATATATAATATTTTTATTCTACCCCACATAACACTAACAACGTAAACCTAACCAAAATATTATCTAAGGTTTTAGAATTTCGGCATACCTGGATTTCTAGGTCTAAGTTTGTAGGTAGCTTTAATTGTTAAGAACATGTAAGCATCATTAAAATCATTTTGACCTCTCTGCTGACCAGGACCTACGCCAGCCCATGAAGGATCTGCAGTGCCACTACCAAAATAAGCAGCCATTGGGTCAGAAAAAATCGCAGGATCTACATAAGTATTACTTACATCATCGATATAATCTGAGAAAGTGTAACGAATACCATATTCAAATCCGATACCCAAGTTTCTATCAATAATATAGTTTAGACCAATTCCAACAGGTATTGCCATTGTTATTCTACTATATTTTTCTCTAGTAGGAATAATTCCCTGACCTTCGGTTCCAAGTGGCTGTAAAGCATACCATTTACCATCGGTGTATTGAGCTTTTGGATTAAACCAGAACGCACTTACGCCAGTATAAATGTAAACATTTGGTAAATTTCCTCCACCTTTATTTCTTCTAAGGTCGTAACGATGTCCGTATCTTTCTTTTATGATTGAGAAGTCCATAGTTGCAGACAATTCAACAAATGGAGAGCGGAAGTGCAGATTTCTACTGTAACGATTTGCTTCTCCTGCATAGATATCAGATCCATAAAATCGTCCATATAATAAATTTCCTTTTAATGTCCATTGTTCTGCAATTTTATATCCATAGCCACCCTGAATCAGCCATCTAGATGATTTAAAATCAAAATCCTTAACAAAGTGAGAACCAATAGCACTTGAACCACCTAATTCCCCAAGGAAATTATTTGATCCTGCACCAAAAGATACCTCATGGCGTATTTTTCTCCAATGTACATTATACTGAGCTTGCACTAAAACCGATGTAAATGCAATAATTCCCAATAAAACAATAATTTTCTTCATTTTAATTATTTTATCATTATAATATAAGTAGCTGTATATCAGCCACTTAGTTTCTTAAGTCCGTTCCCCACATTAGCTTACCCCGCAAAGTGCTAAAATAGGTATTTTCAAACAAATTAACAAAATTAATATTAAATTTTGCCTTATTAATGTAAATTTCTTTTAAATTGCCAACGCCATAGGCTCTGTAATCCAGTGATGCCAACACTTTCCCCTCTACTGAATCGACAGTAATTTTTATTTCTGAGTTAGCAGAAAGTACTAAAGGCCTAACCGTTAGATTGTGATTTGCTATAGGAGTTATTAGAATTACATTGGAATGAGGTGCAACAATTGGCCCACCACAGCTTAAAGAATACGCAGTTGAACCTGTCGGAGTAGCAATAATTAATCCATCCGACCAGTAAGTATTGATATAATTTCCATCGGCATAAACTTTGGTTTTTATCATGCTAAGCCGCGATTTTTTCTGTATGGCGAACTCATTTAGGCAAAAATTAATATCTCCATAAAACTTTTCTGGCGAGCTAACCTCAAGAAGCATTCTAGAATCAACAGTGAAGTCGCCAGCTAGCAATTGTTTTATCGCCCACAATAGATTGTTTGTGTTTATATAAGCCAAAAATCCAAGACGTCCGGTGTTTATTCCAACTACAGGAATACCTGAATCTTTAACAACAGTAGCGGCTTCGAGGAAAGTCCCATCACCACCGATGCTAAATAGAAAATCAAAATTTACACCTTCGGGCAAAACATTTTCGTAAACTCCAACAACTTCGGGGTGATAAAACACCTTTGAACATACAAATTCGTTGAACTTACGATTAATATAAACCGAAACATTGTTACGTTTTAATTCTTCGAAAAGCTGTATAGCCATTCCGTTAAAACTGTTCCCGAAGTTTCTTCCATAAATTGCAATATTCATCTTAATACAACTTGTAAATTGGTGTTTTATAATTGACAAAGATACCAGTTTTTGCCGAATATCCCACATATGCAACATAAATTTGAAGCAAACGGTCGTAATAAGTCTCAAAACTTATTCCTACGCCCGCACTATAAATCCATTTTCCGTTCATTGGATTAGCTGCTAGACTTTCGTCTTCCCACACTCCAGAATGAGCAATATCAACAAATGCATCAAGATAAATTCTGGTATATGTTTTCGAAAACTCAAGCGGCAAAAAAGATGGTAAATTATGTATTTTAAAATCACGCAATTTAAATGAAAAAGTGTTCTGCAGATTGAAAAAATACGGACTACTAAAATAATAATACTCATAACCGCGAATCCAGAAATCTCGGCTAAATTCTAATCTATTATCGAAAAGTATTGGACTATTTCCTAACGGAGTCATCATTGCATATGAAGGTTCGATACGAATAGAAAACCTAGATGCCGCAATTTGTTTATTATATTGCATATTAATCGAAAACATTGCAAATGACCCAGTTTCCTTTTTCAACGAATGATTATATCCCGAAAAAAATCCAACAAAAAAGCCATTTATAGGATAAACTTTGTTATCTCTTGAATCGTATCTGAAATAAAAATATGGCTGCAAATACTTTGATGAAAATTCTTGATTAGTTGTATCTATTTCGGCAAAAAGAAGTCTGTTTTCAAACTCGGTATTTTTAAACTTCACACCAAAATTAAAGTAATAATCCAAATTTGGCCTTAATACATAATTTACTCCTGCACTGAATAATTTACGCTGATATATTATATCATCCGAAACATAAATTGGTTTATTATTTTCTATGCTGCATTCGGTGGATTTTTGTCGGAAATAGTCAACTTGAAAGTTAATACCTGATTTTCTATTTTTAGTTATCGCATTCTTAAAAAACGCAATCGAATAGTGCTCTTTATATCCCATTCTAACTTTAAACCTAAGGATATCATTTTGACCACCAAAGTTAAGCCAATCAAATGCCAACCCATAGTTAATTCTGGCAAAATTTCGGTTATAAAAATATGAACTGAGATTTCGGTCGGCATTTTCAATAATTGGATATGGCCATAAATACCATCTTTCCTGAACAGAAATAATTATATCGACAGTGTCATTTTTGCGGAGGTAATTGATATCCACAAAATTAAATAGTGAAGTTTTAATAAGATTTTCGGTGAATTTTTGTAAAAGACTCTCTATTTCGGCAGATTCAATTGTATCTGCTAACACGAAAGGACATTCTCTTAAAATAACCGACTCTTTTGTTTTTTCATTTCCCGTAATAACAAATTCAGCAACAAATAATTTGCTCTGCTGTGCAAAAAGTTGTGCAACTGATAATGCAATAAGTACGGTTGATATTAAAACTATTTTTCTCAAATACTGAGAAAATTTAGAAATGAATCGTATCTGTCTTGGTAAAAAACTTTGAGCATATCTTCGCTTAAGAAAGATGCTTTAATTTTGTAATCGTATCGCTCAAAAGTTTGAATTATGGAGGCCATATCGGTAATGTCTATTTTAAGAGTGACAGAAATTTCTGTTGTATTATCTGCTGATGAGACAAAAAGAGTGAGAATTTTCGCATTATTGGTCTCCACAATTTGAGCGATTTCGGTCAGGGAATAATCATGAATCGTCATTTCGAGGATGATAATACCACCAGCCTTTTCTACGCTAATCATCTTCGAAAATTCGGTTACAAGTTTAACAAGTGTTATGCATCCAAGATAATGTTTATTCTGATCTAATACGGGAATAATCGAAAGCTTGAGTTTTGCAACAACATCTATAACTTCGAAAATATGCTGATTTTCGTACACATAAGGCCTTACCAGAGACAAGTTGTGGTTACCTAATGGCTCCTCCCCACAATTATTATCATAGATATCGGTATCAGAAACCAAGCCCAAGAATTCTTCATTATTTACAATCGGCAAATGAGAAACTCTGTGCATTTCCATCCACGCAAGTGCATTATTACCAGTATCCGAAGTCTTAACAACGGGGATGGAGTCAACGATTAAATCAAACGCAATCATTATTATGATTATTGATATATAATATTGCAAACTTAAGTAAAATATTTGTAAATCACAAGTTCCAAAGAACAAGCTCCAAGTTCCAATATCCAAATTACAAATCACAAATTACAAATCACAAATTACAAATCACAAATTACAAATC
>CAZOHR010000104.1:0-10882 GCA_964579045.1 uncultured Bacteroidales bacterium
AATCGTAACACCCGAGTTGTTGGTTATCGCAATGTTTTTGGCAGCAGCATTTATTCCAGAGTGAATTATCGGCTTGTTTAGAACATTTAAAATCTCAATGTCGTTGCTTGATGTTGGTACATCATTGTTACTCCAATTTGCTGGGTTATCCCAGCTTGTATTGACAGTTCCTTCCCAATAAACATTCATAGCATCTTCAATATCAGCGGATGAAATTGGCCCATCCCAAATTTTAACTGAATATACTTTTCCTCCGTTAGTGGCTTCTGTACTAGTAACATTATCATCATGGAAGAAATTTATTCTTCGCTTACCATTCACAATTGTAGGAACTGCCCAATTACTTGCATCGGACACTGTAAATTCCTGTACCAAATTCCCATTTACAACAAAGTAGGCAGTAAAAGTGTTGTTTGCTGCTCTGGTTGCAATAACATCCACAACAATATTTGATGATGCCTGATTTATTCCTTGTGGAGAGTAGCTATAGAACCTTAAATACCCATTATTATAAAAGTAAAACCCATAATCTTGAGTGAGATTACTATAATCTATTATTTTTCGCCATGTGCCCGAAACTAGAGTATATGAAAATCGTACTCCAATGGTATAGCTAGTACTTAGATTAACGTCTGAATCAAGATCAATCCAAAATCCGCCTCCTCTAGATAAGTTGGATGTCCAGTACCAAAAAGAACCGTTCTCGTCGGTATTATAACCTGATGTGGCGTTATTATGGCTGTTTCCGTCATCTGAAACGCCAAAAGCTTGTAGTGTAGAATTCTCTTTTTTGTCTGCAAGATTTTCGTTAAAATCATATTCGACAATTAATTGCGGCGATTGAGCGCTGAGCTTTATTCCAATAATCAGAATAAGCAGCAGAATTGTGGTCGGTTTCATAGTTGTAGTTTTTGGTTGGCTTAGTATTATTACATATTTATTAATTTCTGATTAATCATAGCTTTAAAATTTACTCTTGTTTTACTACTGAAGTTTTATCGGCACTTCAATTGTAAATTTAATCAATTAGGTTTCTGAAAAGAATTGATAATGTATGTAAAAATATGTTAAAAGTATGAAAATAAAAAATTGCTAATTAATGTTTAAATGGGTTAGTAGGGAAATACATGTTTAAAATATAAAACGATGATTATGTGGTTTAAATTTGATAATTTTCGATTGATTCTTGCTTATAAGAAATGTAATGAGCAGTCTTCATAGTTATTCAATTACATCAGAAATTTGTTGTTCGTGTGATTTTGCAATAAAAGCAAAAACACCTAGGTTTCAGCAGAATTTTGCTGTTGCCTAAGTGTTCTTGTTCAGTGCAGAAGTTACATTTATTCTTCTATTTCTTGTTTTTTTGCAAGCTTTTTCTGTTTAAACTTTCTAGCTCCTTAAGCAGCTCCAGCAATTAGTAGAACTACAGCTCCACCATCAATTGGTGCTCCAACTGGAGGGTCACCTCCACCAGGACCTCCAGCTGGATCGCCTGGAGGGGCGTATAAATTTATAACTCTAAAGAAAAGAAACGCTGTTAAGAGGGTCATATTTTTTATATTAATTATCTATGTTAATTATTTTACAACTACTTTTTCAACCACTGTGTTCTCGCCAGCATTTACTTTTACAACATAAACAGCAGGAGCGAGGCTGCTAAGGTCTTTTATGCTTCCAGTAAATTGTAAAACTATCTGTCCTTGTACATTAAAAATTGTTACTTCACCAGATTGATTATTTGTAAAATTTTGAATGTAAAGAACATTGTTACTCTCCAAAATATTAATATCATTTGCAATTGTTTCCATAATCGTGGTTGTTTCGGTTAATACAAATCTGTCTGCTGGGTCTGTGTCTGAAGCTGAATAAATATATGGCGTTTCTGCTGGGATTGCGAGGCCTGTTAAATTGTCGAACAAAATAGGAATTGTACTGCCTTGCAGTGTGTGCGACCATGTAATAACGTGTTCTCCGTTTTGTGCATAGTCAGTATATATTACTTTCCCAAATACATCGTCTATTGAGTTTACACAGCTTATAGCTAGTTGGCTATTATCATCCTTAATTGTATAGATTTGTGGAGCTAAACTACTGCCATAGAACTTTACCGCATCTGTAGCTGGATCAAAGTAGTCAGAAGATTCAGGTCTGATGGCAATAGCAGTTTCATCACTATAACCATTTGCAGAAACAGTTACTCTGATAACATTTGCTGGCTCGCTTTCGTTTTTAAGGAAGCTGACAGAATTGTGTACTTGAACATTTTTGTTCATGCTAAGACTTGCGCCTGAACTTGTAGCTTGAACAAAAAACCCTTGTCCTTTTGGGATATATCTACTTCCACCATTTGTACCTATTCCACCAACATAACTTGCATATTGATTGTTATTCCAAATATAAACAGAGTTTGCTAGATTAGTTTTTGTCCATCCGCTGGCAGCGTTCCAATCTATTGCTGAAGTGTATGGGTTGCCTTTGAGATTCCAACCAGTATTTGGTCCAGCAAAACCAGTTAGAGAAGCATTAAATGGTCCTTGATTACCGCAATTTATTGTTCCCTCATAAATTCTTGTTTCAGCCACATCTGCCCATACAGAGAAGCCTTGTCCTGTAGGCAATGGTGTCGCTGGCGGCTGGATGTAATTTCCAAATGTATTAGTGCTTTCGTTGTAGACTCTTAACCAGATATCTTCAAATGTTACAGCCAAGGCATTTGTTATCGGAGAACTTATCAAATGCCACTGATTGCCGGTAAGATAGCGTTCAACATGGTCTGTACCAGTACCAGTTTGAGTTCCGTTTATAATGAGTGATCCTTCGCCCGAGGCCGACGATTTAATATAGAGGTTTCCATTGTTAATGTAGTTTCCGCTAATTGTTAAACCACAGTTTTCTTGTATTGTACATTCGGCTCCAGCTTCAATTGTGAGATTGTTACAGGCTGCAGGCGTAGCCAGATTGTTTGTTACAGTTGGATATCTCACGGCCCCAGCTGGGATAATGGCATGCCAAGTGCTAATTGGTACTGTATTTCCCGACCAATTTGTTGAAGTATTCCAGCTAGTAGATGTATTGCCTGTCCAGATGCGGGTTGATGCAGGTAATGAGATTACAGCTCCCGAAAGGCTAACGTTTTCAATATCACAATTGGTAACAACTGTTAGAGTTCCTGTGTATGTAGAAACACTGTATCCTGCTTTTAAACGAACGTTTATACTCGTTTCAGCCAGTGTTCCTGATGCGGGTATTAGGGTCAAGCTGGACGAATATGTTGATGTAGTTGATATCTCAAAATAGCTTGGAGCCGTTAATACGACGTTGCCTGTAAGGTTAGTACCCGAAATAGTAAATGACTGTGCTGTACTTGGTCCCATTCCAGAATAATAGTTTAAATTTGAAATCGCAGAGGCGCTAGATGTTACGCTTGGACCACTACTTAAGCCTTGATACTCGTAAGCTCCAATGTCTTTTGTGCTATTTGAATAGAACCCACGTTGATCTGTACATGGAACATTGAAAATCCCATTAGCACTACTGCTCCCAGCATTTATAGCTACGCTGTTGGCAAGTAAGGCTAAAGTTGGGCTTATATTGCTTGAGCCATTTGCATCTAAAGTCGCGCTTAAATTCAAATTTGCTGGAACTCCTATCGTTGTTGTTCCTGACCATGAGACTGCATTTCCTGAGGCTACTCCGATAATGTTATAGCCATTATCTGATACAGTGGTGCTGTGATACTGGTAGAAATCATACGTGCTGTTATTTGCAGAAATATTGTTTTTTAGATAAAATGTATCTCCATACACAACTAGGCCACCTGATGGATTACTTGCGAAAGTGCAATTTGTTACATAACATCCTTTTCGGTCTAAGAAACATGCACCATACGAACCTCCTGAATTGGCAGTGAATGTGCAATTGTATATATGTGGTTTTGGTGTACTCCAGCTTCCAAAGAAAAATAGTCCGCTTCCATCTGCTGTTGTATTATTATTAAAAGTGGAATTTGACAATGTTACATTATTGTTGATGCTGCATATTGCAAGACCTCCTCCATATTTGTATGAAGATGTATTGCTATTATATCGAAAAATACAATCATCAATAGTAACTGTAACATTGCCTCCAGAGATATATGCACCACCTCCAGAACCAGAATTCGAATTTACCAAAGAATTTAATTTGTTGTTTGTGATTATACATTTACGCATTGTCAATGTTGCCAAGGATTTTAAACCTCCGCCACCATCACTATACCAGTTTCCAGTGGTAGAATATCCGTGTCTTATGGTTAGATATCTTAACTCTATCGTATATCCCGAAGAGAGAGTTAGAACTCTTCGGTTTGCAGTGTTTTCTGTTACATCTGCTTGAATAATAGTGGATCCATCAGACTGACCGCAAATAATGATGCTCTTGCTAATCACATACCCGTCAGAAGCGACATCCCCAGTTTCCGCAGCATCTGTCCAGGTAAATGTTCCAGTTAAATCTAGTGTACCTCCAGATGATACCATTGTATATCCTTTGTGAAATGTTTTGTATGGGTTTCCTACAGTCCCATCTCCAGCTGCATCATTGCCTGCACTGCTGTTTACATAAATTGTCTGCGAAAATGTCAATGTTGAAACAAATAGCAGAACGACGATTAGTAATGATTTTGTTTTCATAGTTTCGGTTTTTAGTTGTTTAATTTTCTTTTTTGTTATTAAAAGTATTTGTGAGGTATCTGTAATAATTGCAGATTCTCACCCCAAAATATACTCGTTTAAATAATTTTAATTTCATTGTGTTTGCGACACTTTTATGTAGGTAAAGTTAGCTGGGATATTTGTAGAAAATTTGCTTTTTGTATGTGTAAATAAACTTATTGTATTATTTTGATAATAATCAATAACATACAAAAATGTATATTGTATAATATATGCAACACTAATTGATGCTTAAAATGTTTATTCTGGAAAATGAGGTGAAGGTGATCAGTTCTTAATCGTTGAAAAAAATAGTAAAGTTTTATTTGTAATAATTTAGGCATTTTGTCAAAACTTGAATTCTTTATTGTAGCTGGTAGTGGTAGTTGGTAGTGTGTTTTGTCTAGCCGCTGCTGCTTTCTGGGGTACTGCAAACAGTTCTAAAAAATTAGCAGAATCTCAAGTTTACTACATTTTACTGTCACTACCCACTACCAACTACTACTACCAACTACTACTACCACTACTACTACCAACTACTACTACCAACTACTACTACCACTACCAACTATCACAGAGACCTAAATAGTTACTTTTATTCTAATGTCATTCTGTACAAAGCTCTCAATTCACCACTATGCATTGTGCGGTATAGAAAGTATAATTTATCGTCGTAAACTTTGATATTGTCAATCCAGTAGAAGTCGGGAATGCTTTTTTCTTTTCCAATTGTACCGCTGTTTATAAAGATTTCTTTTACTGATGTTTTTCCATTTTTTAAGAATACAGCATAAACTCTACCTGATATTTCATCAATTACAATCTCATTTTCACAATATTTTGAATTCTGAAAATAAATAGGTGCACTGCCGATTCTATTAAAACTGGTATCATACAGCTCAATTTCTGAATCGGTATAGTTTATTATTGATATGGTATCATTTGCTTTTATTACTGGCGCAAAAACGGGTTCATACATCATTTCTTCGAATCTCAAATCGTGCTCGTTTGGTGGTGGACCCATTGCGAAAAATAATCCCTGAAATGCTAGCATATTTAATTTTACTTCATCTGCAATGGTACGAAAAACCTCAGTTTCGTAGGTTGTCATGTCGGCGTAATAGTAAACAAGAATCTGATTTCTATCGGTAAACTGACTGAATAATACTTTGCCATTCGAAACAAATTTGCAGTCGTTCATTATTGAGCGAAACTCGTTAATCTCTGTTGGAAAATCAAGTCTCATTCCATTTTTCTCAAATATTATTTGATATGCTGTTTCTTCGGTAAGATAATGCAAATTCCCCATGCAATCGTGATAGAACTTTCCTTCTTTCCCTACACAATATGTAAAAACAGTATCCCCATTTGGTGCTAGTAACACAATCCAAGGGTTGTTCTTTTTGTTGTATCGGTAGCAAAATCCAGAGTATAAAATAGAATCACCATAAAAATAATAGTCTGTGACATCCAAAAGCATACCCTTGCTAACATTTACTACGGGATGGATGGTTGCCTCTGGAAGTGTTGTTACGAGTGGTTCAAATAATATGTCGGCATTTAAGTTAGTTCCCAAATATGTTTTTTCTAAAACAACATACATTATGTGAGAATAAATTATTGTGTCTTTAGTACTTTGCAATGTGATTGAATATGAACCTTTTTTATCTGTGGTGGTGCCTTTGTCTGTACCTTTTATAATAACATTTACATCAGAAACTGGTTCGCCTGATTCAAGATCATAAATATTCCCTTTTACAACAATCGGTTTCTGCGAGAATCCAGTGATGCTTGCAACAATCAGACTAAGTATAATAATATGCGTCTTCATAATCTTACCAATTTCTTATCATTATTAAAAAGGTCTATTTCATAAAGCATTTCTTCCTTTTTTATTCCATATATAATTTATATAGCTCGTCAAGTTCCTTCTTTGCTTGAACCCCATAGTAACCCTGCTCATTAACAATTTCTTCGAGTACTTTCTCGGCTGCAGCAAATTGCTTCTCTTCTTTCAGAATCAGTCCTTTGTACCATTTCGACTCTTCATGAAATGTGTTTATTTTGCTCGATAACGCAATATCGAAATAATCTATTGAATTATTATTGTTGTTTAATTCATACAAGCATAATGCTTTATAAAATACAGCGTTCAAATCGTTTGGATACTGATCAAGAATAATATTACAATCATCTATAGCGCCGTCGTAATTTTTCTTATTTATTTTTTCCAATGCTTGTTCAAGAAATGAGACATAGGTGTATTCTGTGTTCGATGCAGTTAAATCTTGGTCATTGCCAAAGTCAATAAAGTTTGACGGAATATCGCGGTTTTTAATATTTATCCTTTTGTCATAACGGTAGTCGATAACTTTAAAATTCCCAATGTAGGAATACATATGATTGGAGGAATAACGGTAATATCCCGACATATTTATATCCGAAATGTCGTTATCTATTTTTATAATCTTGTTGTAATGAAGAGGTGCAATGCTTTCGGGTATAATTACCTTTTGCGGTAATGGTCGTAACTCGGCAGTCATAGATTTTTCTTCGGGAATAAATATTAAGTTATTTCCAGTACTGTCAATGTTTTGCGTTGTATCTACAACGTCCGGAAACTGTATGATTGTTTGACTTATCGACTTTCCAGTATTTTGCATTTTATCAAATGGAAATTCAATAATGACCAAAGCGAGCAAAATAAGCGTAGCGGCAATGCCAGAATAAACCAATCCGATAAGAATTCTGTTTTTCTTTGGTTGTGGAATAATTCTCGATTTTATATTATTCAAATCAGAAGGCGTTGCAGAATTTGAGTTGTATCCATCTATTGCATCTGCTAGAAATTCGTTTTCTGCAATTTCTTTCTGAAACTCCTGCAATTCTGCGCCGTGCATGCTGCCGTTTAAATATTTACTTATTTTCTCGGTATAATTTTCCGGGGTTTTCATAATTGTTCCTCCAGTATTTTCTTTAATTTAATTTTTCCATTTTGCAGATATGACTTAACCGATTTTATTGTAAAACCAGTTATGTCAGATATCTCGGTATATGATTTTCGTTGATAGTAAAATAGTTCAATACATATTTTTTGTTCCTCTGATAATTGACAAATGGCTACTTCCACTTTCTCGTTTATTACCAATTCGTCTTCGGTGTTTGATTCTTCAGTTATTTCCGATTCTGCATAGTAGCCCTTCATTGCTTCGTTTGTTCTTTTGTCTTTTCTCAGTTTCATCAAACAATGATTCTTTGTAACAGAGTAGAGCCATGAACTAAAATTAGTAATCTCATGGCTCGAAATTTTCTCTGAAATAACACCAAAAACATCTACAACTGCATCCAAACTTTCATCTCGCGATCCTAGATATTTTAGGCAAACCCCATAAACCAAAGCCGAGTACCTGTTGTAAATCTCTTCCAATGCCTGGTTTTTGTGGCTACTGAAGATTTTTACCAGTTCTATGTCGCTAAGGTTTTTCATCTTTTAATTTTTTACGCTTTAAAGATAATGCTTTTTTCCTTCTCTGGTTAATTGTTTAACCCTGAGCAAACTTTTGAGTCTTTAGTTGTAGTTGGTAATTGGTAGTGGGACCTCTGCAGCCGCTCCGCTAACTATGATACTGCTATCTTTTCTAATAAAATAAGCAGACTCTAAAACTTAGCACAATCCCCCTACCAACTACCCCCTACCAACTACCAACTTTTACCTTTCAACTTACCGACTACTCTGAGCATTCCTTTCGCTTACTATATCAAAGTAGCTTTTGGTAGTCATCATAATTACACCACCCGTTACATCACCATATCTTGCAGGTATTCCTCCAGTGTAGATTTCCATTGAACCTATTCCCAGCGACGGCAATGATGACATTTCATCTGATACTTTCATTCCGTCGATGTAAACGGTACTGCTGCCAGGACGTGAACCTCTAACCACCATCTGATTGTTTACTACTTGAACATCGCTCTGATATGAACGTGCTAGCATTGCAGGGCTTTTTGAACCCGGAGTTCTGATAATTAAGTTATTGTCAATAACCATCTTTTGTGGTTCGTCAGGATCTACCAATTTGTTTCTAAAGGCTGTAACTTCGGCTTGTGCAAGTATTATCGCATCAGGTACAAGAGTTACATCTTCGAGAAATGTAATTTTATTATTATAAACATTTATTCCAACAATTTTCGATGGATGGTAGCCAAGGTATGAAATCTCAACTGAGTAAGTACCTGCATTTAAAGGTTTGATTTTAAAAATTCCATCAAAGTCGCTTGTAGTACCTGTGGATGTGGGTCCGTCCACAATGCTGATATTAGCAGAATATACAGGTTCTCCTTTTTCATCAAATATTTTTCCATGTATTGAACCACCTTGTGCATTTAGGCAGATTGACACTCCCATCAATACTGCGAATAAAATTGTTGTTTTCATAGGTTTATTTTTATAAAGTTATTATTATTTTTTTACTTGATGACCAAACTGTTTGAAATTCCACGTGAAAAAAGTTTTATTTTCATTTTTTTTATTTTCAAAATATTTTTTTAGATTTGTGATGGGAAAAAAGGCATAGTTATCAAACAACAAACTAAAACAAATAATATGGCTAAAAAAGGAATTAATCATTACATCGAGGCTGGCAAGAGGTCAACACAATGGCATAATGAGCACGTTGCCGAAATGAAAAAGCTGCGCTTTGATACAATCGCAGTTCATGGAATTTACTCAATGCAGGAAGCTCTCGACTTCAATCAAGGCTCTATTATAGAACCTATTTACATGTCAACATCTCAAACTTTTAGAGATTCCGACGAAATGGAAGCCGCTTTGTCATATCAGATACCAACATGGTGTTATTCACGTATTGGGAATCCAAGTATGTATTATTACGAAGGTGTTTTGGCTTTATTGGAATCTTATAATACGGGTGTTGAGGCTTCATGTCAGGCAACTTCTTCGGGAATGGCTGCTATTCAATCTGCTGTCGATGCATTTTTGGTTGTTGATCCTAAAAAACCTGATCAGAAAATGAATTTTGTTGCCACTTGTCAGGTTTATGGTGGTACTTTTCAGCAATTTGCTCAGAGAAAAGAAATTGAAAAAAATATAGTGTGGAAAAAAGTTCTTAATTCAATGAACCTTGATGAATGGGAATCGCAGATTGACGAGAATACCCGATTCCTTTATGGGGAATTGCCGAGTAATCCTTCTCAGGCATTTTTTGACATTAAGAAAGTTGCAGAAATAGCTCACAAGCACAATCTTCCACTTATTGTTGATTCTACAGTAGCAACTCCAGCATTACTCAGACCTCTCGAATTTGGCGCTGATATCGTAGTTCAATCTGTTACAAAATCATTATTTACAAGTGGTTTTGGAGTTGCAGGAGCAATCATTGCAAAGAAAAATCTCACTTGCAATATTGACAATGATTTTATGAAAGCAGATTTCTGTCTGTTCCTAAAAGCATTACCTAATAGAGATAATGGACCAGAAATTTCGCCAATGCATGCTGCTCTTGCTCTAAACGATATTCGAACAATTAGAACTAGGATGGATGTAATGAGTAGATCAACCATGAAAATTGCTGAATATCTGAGCAAACATAAACATATCGAAAAAGTTGATTATCTCGGACTAGAAAATCATCCTTTGCATAATATTGCAAAAGAGTATATGTATTTGGTTGATTCTGAGTTTGATGAGCAATATGGGAAAAAAGTTAACAGATATGGTCATTTAATGTCATTCTGCATCAAAGGTACGGCTCAACAAACAAGAGACGTGTTCGACGAATTCCAGAGAATCTGGAGAGCTACTGACTTGGGTAGAATTAAATCAGTTGCTACTATACCAGCTATTTCCACTCACCAACAACAAGGAGAAGAAGGTCGTAAATTAGCAGGTATTCCTTCAAATCTTATACGTCTTTGCGTTGGTATGGAACATCCTGATGATATTATTGCCGATATCGACAGAGCTTTAAAAGTTCTTGATGGAGCTGTTTATAAAACCACTTTCCCTGAATATTCAGCTGGGGGTGCGTCATCAGCGAAACTTAGTTAGGAGTTGGTAGGAAAAGTTGGTAGTAGTAGTTGGTAGTAGGGAGTAGTAGTTGGTAGTATTGATTCAATAGTATGAAAAGTAGAGGTTTTGAAGATTTAAAAGTGTATCAGCTGTCTTACCAGTT
>CAZOHR010000105.1:0-6421 GCA_964579045.1 uncultured Bacteroidales bacterium
TCTAAGTAATTTTCGCAAATAATAGCCAGTTCGTGTTGATGAAGAAATTGAATCTTTAGCATTTATCCCTCCACCTAAACCAGTATTGATCGTGGAGTTTTGAACTTTTAAACCATTATAGATAATGTACAAAGTTAATCTGGGATCTCTATTTTTATACGGATTAAAAGGATCATAATTACTCGATGGATTATTAATCGGATAACCATTAAGAGTCGGAAATGCATCAACAATATTCTGACTTGGATTTAATTCCCCATTTCCGAATAGATCAGGAGGTAGCATTCGTTTTTCTAATGAACTTGATAGTGTGTTTGAGGCACTACGCCAAAGCATTTCACGTTGATCATTTGCAACAGAAGCAGCATCTACTCTAACACCTTCATAAAATTTATGACCACTTGGGTCTAATCCTACAGTACCATTTATTAGTTTTAATACTTCAGCATTACTATTCGCAGCTTCAAGCCATAAATTAGTATAATTTTGATTATCCACAGAGTTAAATGCAGGGCTGGCCGCAAGTATAGATAATTTAGCCTTTAAGCCTAATACAATACGCATTGAAATTCGTTGATTTGATACATTTCCAAATACTTTATTGTATTCCTCGATTGTTGCATTTGTATATGTAGCCGGAATTAATGAAGAATTATTAATATCCTTAAAATCCATTGGAAGCAGCTGTAAAGCTTTATTAAAATCCTTATAAATTTCGATTACCGAGGTTTCAAAACTTGCTCTTGGAGCATTAAACCCTGCCATGTCGGTCAAAAAAACATCATACAATGGAATTCCCAATAAATCTCCTTTTGAATTCTTACCTGCTGTTGACTGAAGCAATTGCAAACGAAAAAAGCCTCTAAGAGCATAAGCCTCACCTAAATTTCTATCAATAAACATCTTATTTATTTTACTATTAGTCCAACTCCATTTTACTTCACTAACAATTGGAATAAACTGATTCAAATACATAATAGCCTCATTTGCATTAGACCAAACATTAATCGGGTACGGACTAAACTGAGACGTCCATTGACCTGTGCCAACTCTTCTAAAATTATCAATTTTCAGATTTGTAACAGCATTATCTGTAGCATTATCTGTAAAGTAAAGTGATAAAGAAGGAATTTTATTGTATGCATTCATAAGCAACCCTTCAGCAAAAAATGGTTCACTATACACCCTTTCAAATCCACTTTGATTATCATTAATTGGATCCAGCAATCCAGAACAAGAGGCGAAAACAACTACAAGACATAGTGTAATTGTCAAATAAATATATTTTTTCATCTGTTTGTAATTATTTATCAATTAGTCTCATAACTCAAAAATAAAACTATAAATTGCTCGTAGTCAAATTTGTTGAATCTTGAGATGTATATTGTTGATTTTTCTATAAGAATTAGAATTCGCTATTAATCCCAATTGAGAAATAGCGATATTGTGGCTCTACACCAATATTCAGTTCTTTGATATTTTTATATTTGGAAATTGATAGTAAAGAAGAACCGTTAATAAAGACACTTAAATTCTTTAATCCCAAAGAGTTCATAGAATTTATAGGCAATTCGTAGTTCAATTGCATTCTGTTTAGTGTGAAAACATCGGCAGAATACTGCCAAAATGTCGAGGTTTGACTATTGTTCACATTTGAAAGAGAACTTAATCGCGGATATTTTGCAGTTTCTTTAGTTTCAGGTGTCCAGCGCTTTGATGCATAAACAGAATATTTACTATCTCCATCTGGTCTGTAATATGAATTATTCATAAATGAAGTTGAGCCAAAATTGCCAGTTCCATTTGCAAATAGGGTGAAATTCATATAACTAAGTTTGAAATTTATACCAAATGAAAATGGAGGTGTACTACGACCGATTTCAACAAAATCATCGTTATTAATTACACGGTCTCCATTTTGGTCTTTATACTTAATGTCGCCAGGTTTTACTGAACCATAAGACTGAAAAGCATGATTATTAATATCATCATCATTTTCAAATAATCCTATTGCTTCAAGACCAAACTGATTGTCAACAGACTTTCCTTTTCTGTACAAATACTCTTCAGAATACAATTCATTTGATTTGAGGATTTTTGAATCCCAAAACATTCCTGTAATACCTAAATCGATATTTACCTTTCCGATTTTCTTTAAATATGAAACTCCAAATTCTAAACCTGAATATGCATTTATTCCAAAATTGGAAACAGGCATAAAATCATCATAGAACACAGGGTAAAAATTGCTCAGACTTGAATACATATTACTAATTTGAGAATAAAAGTAATTCATATCAAAACTCAAAGAGTTGTTCATAAGCCAAATTTCCATCCCAATATTGACTTCTCTTTTTTGCTCATACCCCAATTGATTATTTGAACCTCTTAATGAACTTATACCTGAATTCGTCCATGCACCATCGGCCCAAGTATATCCTCCAGAAATATCATAAATTTCGTTATAATTATAAAATCCGTCCAATCCTAAATCTGAATTCAGAACTCCTGCAGAGATATTTAACCTTAGATCATTTATTAACACATTATTTTTCAAAAACTCCTCATTGCTAATCAACCATGAAAATGAAACAGTAGGTGAAAAAGCAAGTTTTGTTGTTGTTGGCAACTTGGCGGATGAAACGATCGAACTACTAAAATCAAAATAATATTTAGAATTATAATTATATCCAGCTTGAAATCCGATGTGATTATATTTGTCTGGATGTAAATTGCCAGAAACTTTAGCGTAATTAGTGAATCCTAAAAGAGTAGATGAAACTGAATGTAAATCGTTAAAAACTCTATTGTAATTTAGTTGTAAAACCAACCCTAATTTTCGTGTAAAATCAGGATTATTCACTGATTGAGTACCAGGACGCGAATCTACTCCATACTGAATTAACGTTACAATAGAATCACCAACCCAATCAGGCTTGTAAACAGAATAAGAATTTGAAATTGATTGAGTAAATGAATTGAAAAAGTCAAAATTAAGATTTGATTTAAAATTCAATCCTTTTGTAATTCTAGACATATCAACATTTATGCTATTAGAAAATTGCATTACTCTGCTAATATCACTATTTCTACCTCCAATGTATGCATCAGCAATAGGGTTAGTTTTATTTTCATTGTTACCTCCATACAAATATTGACCATCTAAGTCGTTTTTGCGTCCTTTTAAAATCAAATTTAAATTATCGGAATATTTTTTTAGTGAATTAATAGGAATATATGGAGAATATGCATTTGGTTTTAATTCGGATGCCGATTTAAAATAATTACCATTTGGATAATTTGAAAATGAATAAATACCATTAATATCAATACTACTTTTTATATAATCTGATATTTTGAAATCTACATTTGAACGGATATTTAATCTGTTGTTATTCGACTTTTGACCTAAATCAATTAAACTACCATTGTTATTCCAACCTAAGGAAGTGTAAAACTTACTATTTTCATTTCCTCCTGTAAATTCAGTAACAACTTTAGAGTAATTTTTGATTGAACTAAGGTAATCATGTGAGTAAAAATCAACATCTGGATATCGATAAATATTTTTACCTTCTTTGTATTTTGAAATTTCATATTCTGAATATAATGGAACTAATCCATCATTTCGGCGAGCTTCGTTATAAAGTGTCATATAATCTGCTGAATTTAAATAATCAGGGAGAGCTTTTGTTGTTGCAATTTTATGCTGAGCCATTATATTTACTTTCTTATTTTTTACATCACCACGCTTTGTGGATATAATAATTACACCATTTCTTGCTTGCGATCCATACAAAGCTACCGCATTTATATCTTTTAATATTGCTACTTGCTCAATTTCTTCAACATTTATATTTACATTATAGATATTTTCATATCTAGGCACACCATCAATTACAATTAGAGCATTACCAATATTACGAATACTACTGGTAGTGCCCATTCCACTTACACGACCTAAAATAAGCTCTGATACAGATTGTGAATTATCAATCTTCGAAAAATCCGATGTATTAATCACAGTAATTGTATTCGACAACTCACCCTTTTTGACTTCTCTAAATGCAATTTTTACATTATCAGTAGCTGCAAACTTAGACCTTGATTTAGACATAACTGTTCCAACTTTAGCATTATCCAATGATACAAATAAAGATTCGTAACCTTTTGCTTCAAAAGACAAATTAGTGCCTTTTCGAACTTGTATCTTATAGTAACCTTTGCTATTTGTATAAGCAAATACATTACTGTCATTTGCAATCACCTTTACACCCGATATTGGCTGTCCATTTTCATCATTTACAAATGATTCAACTTCTACAGTTTGAGCATTTACATTATTTTGAGCCAATGACACACCTGCATTTAAAGTCAAAATAATCAAATATAATTGAATTTTTTTTCTCATAACATATTTTTTTATTATTACCAACCTGGATTTTGACCAAACTCAGGATATAAAGACACTTGATTTAAAGGAAAAGGCAACCAATTATGCTCATTTCCTACAATGCGCTTAACCAGCAAGCGTTCCTGTAAATTTTGAGGTTTACCATTTGTACTCCTACTAAATATTAACTCTGTTTTTTCTATAAATTTGGGGTCGCTGTTTTTTAACCACCTGCGTAAATCATTCCATCTGTGACCTTCAAAACTTAATTCAACTGCCCTTTCAGCAATAATCTGATCCATAAACAAATTATTATCATTTGTAAATTTAGCAGCTATAGGTGGGACACCGGCCCTAGCTCTAAGGTCATTTACAGCCTTTAATGCTGACATTTCACCTTCAACTCCTGATTGAGGAGATCCAAAACCATATAAAACTGACTCTGCATACATTAGATATACATCTGATAGACGTAAGATTGGAGGCATAGATTGGTACTTACCACTTGCCCAGCCATTATCAAATTTATTACATATTGTATTCCAGTATTTACAAGTCATAAAACCAGTTACATTCGAATTTGAGTTTCTATGTAATCCACCGGTGTAAAGTTGGGCATACTGGTGAGCCCCTGCGTTTGTTGAATTGCAAATTTTTGTACCATCAGTTATAATAGTTTTATAAAATCTTGGATCCCGTCCTACCCAAGGATCATTGGGATTATAACCTGACTCAGGATCACTAATCGGCAAACCATTAGCCATTCCCCAGTTTTTTACATAATTTGCACAAACACTGGATGTTTGGGATGCAACACCAATTTGTTGTAAACCCCAAGTATGATATTGTGCACGATTTTGGTCATAAACAGGAGCATTAAATATAGTTTCAATACCACCAGAAACTTTCTTATCAGGACTTACTACATAAAACATATCTGAATAACTTGACCATGGTTGCAATTTATACATGCCAGATTCATTACTTAACTTTATTACCCGAATAAATGCATTTGCAGCTTTCTTACATAGATCAATGTCATATCCATTTATACCTGTTGAAACGTAGTTCATTAATGGACTTGCAGCATACAAATAATTTTTACCTAAAAATGCTAATGCCATAATTTTATTAATTCGAAATCTGTTGTTTCCTAAGGTTTTCCTACCATAACTTTCATTATCCCAATTAACAGGCAACAACTCTACTGCTTCTTCAAAATCTTTTGCTGCTTTTAATGCAGTCTCTCTGTAGTTCAGTCTTGGATATTTTAAATCTTCATCAGGAGACAGCGGTTTTTCAATGTACGGTAGACCACCCCAATCTCGCATCAGAGTGAAATAAAAATAAGCCCTAAAGAATAATAATTGCCCCTTAATAACTTTTATTTCATAAGGAGTACCGTTAACAAACTTTTCTAAATTTGCCAAACCTACATTCGCTTTTCTGATTCCATACCAAGAGTTAGGCCACGTTCCTTTTCTTATTGGTGATTTCGTTCCGAATGTATATTGTGCATTAGATACTTCATTATTTGTACTACCAGGATTACCAAAATACCCTCCATACACACCAGGATTAAACCAAGCTTTATAATCTCCACTATCAAAATAATATGAATACTGTGTCGTTTGATTTGACAATGTTTCATCTGCAATATTATACTCGTTTGTTAAAACTTTTGAGATATCTACAATCTGTGCATATAACCCTTCGGTGAATCCTTGAAAACTCACAAAATCAACAAAGGCATCACTCGATTTTATATTTGATTCTGGTGATTGATCCAGATAGTCACCACAACTAAGTAATAAAAGCGATGTTATTGCAATGTAAAAAATAGGTTTAAAATTAATACTTTTCATGTGCAAAAAAATTATTAAAATTTAAAATCAATACCAAAATTAATTCTTGAAAAATTAGGATAAGCTCCAGCTCTATTCCAACCGATTTCTCTATCATCGGGTAATTTAGACCAGTATATCAAATTCTGACCATTAATATAACATCTTAACGATGATAGACCAA
>CAZOHR010000105.1:6431-10852 GCA_964579045.1 uncultured Bacteroidales bacterium
TAAAATTATAAGCTATTTCCGCAGTTTTTAATCTTAAATAAGAAGCGTCATACAGAAAATAATTACGTGAAGAAGTGGCTTCTGTTTTCCAGCGGGGCAAAAATGAGGTTGCTTCAGTATTTCCCTTCCACCAATGATCCATAGTGTGTTCATAAGCAATATCAGTATTATTTACAAAATTATTGAAAGGAACATATCGCATTACATTCGTTACTCCATAAAATTGAATCATAAAACTAAACTGATTAAAATCAATTCCAAAAATTGATGAAAAATTATTCTGAGGTCTATCAGAAAATCCGTAAGGAGTTAAATCTAAAGTGTTATCAATTTTACCATCTGCATCGAAATCAATAATACGATAATCACCTGGAAGTTTATTAACATCATTAATATTTAACTGAGTACTACTATAAATATCGTCCCAATTATTTAAATAACCGGTCGATATTAAAGTTCGAGATTGTCCAATTTGGTAACCTTCTGATTTTAAATGAGCATCTTTTAAAATAGGGTCTTCATACTTAATAACTTTATCAATCGCATTAGTCCAGCTGAAATTTGACCAATAATTTACATTATTTATTCTCTTTGAAAATTTTAATTCAATTTCAACACCATTTTTCTTTACCTGTCCTATATTAGCAGTTGTAGGTGTTGCACCATAATAGTCTGGAACTACTCTACTTTTACCATCTACTAAAATATCTGATCTATTCTCAGTGAAATATTCGATATTACCTGAAAATAAGTTTTTAAACACGGCAAATTCAAATCCAATGTTTGTCTTTATTGCAGTTTCCCATTGTATATTTGGATTTCCAACCGAGTTTTCAGAGTATATTGTGTATGGGCTAGCTAAATTTGCATAATCACCGGTATATAAATTTAGGTTATAAGACCATTGTGAGTTATATAACCATCTTTGAGCAGTACCACCATCATCGCCTATCATACCGTAAGAATATCGCAACTTTAATTTATCAAGCCAATTATATTTTGTTAGAAACGATTCATTTGATAATGTCCACCCAACAGCCGCCGAAGGAAAAAATTGATATCTGTAATTTGGACCAAATCTCTCTGAACCATTATATGCACCATTGAATTCAGCGAAGTATTTACTATCGTAATTATATGTTGTTCTAAAAACCCAATCCTCTCTAAAATGAGGAAATTCACTGCCAGTTGAATATTGTTCTCTGTTAAATACACCTGTAGCAAAAATGTCGTGTTTGTCAAACTTTCGATTAAAGTTTAATTGTAATTGATAAAACAATCTTCGTTTTAAATTATTCAGAGGAGTTCCAGAGCCAGTTTCATTTTTAAGACTCCAAGGTTTCTTACTCCAATCATATTGATTAACACCTGCGGATGGTTCGATAATAATGTATTTATTTGGATCTTCTCCTTCTGCAATATCCTCAATTTCTGGATAGATATATTTAGTTAGATAGGTAGATTCTCTTTCTGTTATTCCACCTGAAGTTTCAAAATGATTGTCATAGGATAAATTTACGTTGAATTCTAGTCCTTTAGTAAGAAAATCTAATTTTTGATTTAAAGTAATGTCTGAGGTCAAATCGGTTCTGGTATTTACTTCTTGCCCTCTATTAGCAATATATGCAATAGAATTAGCCATATATGAATCTGTATTTGGACTTTTACCCCAACTACCATCTTTATACTGAGGCAAATAGGCATTTGGAGGAAGAGAGTATTGACCACTCAGATAAGTAACCATAGTTGTTTCAGTATAACTATCGGAGGGACCTTTAACAATACCATATACACCTGCTAAATTAACTTTAAGAGATGTGGATTTTGTTAAGTTAAAATCTAAATTTGTTCGAGAATTGAATCTGCTATAGCCAAACCCCGTATCATATCCCCGACCATTATCCCGATTATTGTAAATATCACTTTGATTTAAGTATGAAACTGTTGTAAAATACTTAACAAAATCAGTACCACCTACTAAATTTAGATTTACTCTACTATCTGTTGTATATTCTTTAAATGACTCCTTCTGCCAATCTACATTTGGATACGCTTCAGGATATTTAAGTGAATTTTGATTTCTATATCTATTTACAATTGTATGAGGAGTATAGTCTGACCACATACCTTCCGACAATACAACTTCACGTTCAATTGCATCATTTTTAACCATATATGTGTCGTAAGCATCTAATTTATCAACTAATTTTGTTGGCACTTTAATAGTAGAGTTTGCTGACACACTTAATTGTGGTTTACCCTTAACTCCTCTTTTAGTTGTAATTAAAATTACACCATTTGCTCCTTTTACTCCAAATACTGCTGTGGCTGAGGCATCTTTCAATACAGAAATTGACTCAACTTCACTAATATCTAAATCATTCATCTTTCTTTCAACACCATCTACTAAAATATAAGGACCTCCGCCATTCCAAGTAGATTTGCCTCTAATAAAAATTTGAGGATCCTCTTCACCAGGACGACCTGAAACTTGTAACGTTGTTACTCCAGTTATATTACCTGTCATTGCCTGAGCAAGATTTGCCACACCACCTGCTCTACTTAACTCTTTATTTGAAGTATTTGCAATAGCACCAACCACACTAGCCTTTTTCTGTTGTCCGTAGCCTACCACCACAACCTCTTCTAATGTTTGAAGAGATGGTACAAGTGAGATTTTCAACATCGAATTTTCAGCTTTAACAAACTTTGAATCATAACCAATATATGATATCTTTAATGTTGAATTATCCTCAATATTAATTGTGAAATAGCCATTAATATCTGTTATTGTTCCAACAGAAGTCCCTGTGAACGATACGTTTGCACCAATAATAGGTTGATTGGTTTCATCTAAAACAATACCTGATACTTTTTTTGGCACTTTTGATTTATTAGTAGGCTCTTCGCGAATAATGGGTGATTTTTGAGGTACAAATATTGAAATACTCTTACCTTTAATCTCGTATTTAATGCCGTTATTCTTAAATAGTATTGAGAGTATCTCTTCAACACTTTTATATACGACATCTATTGATACTGTTTGTTTTAAGTCTACATCGCTACTTCTTACAAGAAATGTTGTACCGCTCTTAGACTCAATTTCTGTTAAAACCTGACTCAACTGCTTTTCTTTAAGTTTTAATGATATTTTTTGCTCTTGAGCCGAAGCATTAAATACAATTAGAAATACCATTATAACGAATAACAATGCTTTGATTGTTAAAAGCTTGCATGACTTGTAAGAAAATACTTTCTCTTTTATATTTCTTTTTTTGTTTTGGATTTTCATTTTAGTTCTAGATATAAAGTTTTTTTCTTTGATATTATAGATACAATTAAAGTTATAAATGATTATCCTGATAAAAGTGTATTCATAGATTATTTAATTATTTGTTATTAATATTTCTTTTCCTTTAAATGTTCGGGTATATTTTTTGTCGACGTCTAAATATCTCAATACATTATCAATAGGCTGATTCAAATCTAAGCTTCCTGAAAACAACTCATCCTTAATTTGTTTGGTTTTAATGATGATTTGAACATCGTATTTCCTTTCTAAGTCTTTCGAAATATCTTCTAATGATGCATCCACAAAACACAGTTTTCCTGTTGTCCAGGTGGCAGAACGTGCTGCATTGGATTTAAAGCTTTGCATTGTCTTACTTGTTTTGTCATAAACAACTTTATTATTTGGCAATAGGGTAAGTTTTTCATTTTTAGCATTATTTTCAAGCATCACATCTACTTTTCCTTCTATCAGGTTAACTTCTACAGATGCTTCATCTTTATAAGAACGAACATTAAATACTGTACCCAGCACTTTCACCTTAATATTGTTGGCATATACAAAGAATGGTTTTTTAGGGTCTTTCTGAACTTCAAAGTATCCTTCGCCGGTTAGATAAACAGTTCTGTTCTTATTTCCATAGTTAGTATTGTATTTCAGAATGGAGCCAGAGTTTAACCATGCAATAGTACCATCGGGCAACACAATTTTGGACTGCGAACCGTGAGGCACAATAGTTTCATAACTCATCAAATTATTTTGTGAAGTATATTCGGAATAAATATAATAGCCGGATACTGACGTAGAAAATACGAAGATAATGATCGCTGCAATTCGAATGAAGTATTGCAAAAATTTAGGCTGACTGCTGAAAGCAAAGCCAGTATTTATAACTTGAAGTAAAAGTTTGTAATTCGAAGTTTTTTGAGCTTCAATAACCGGAATGAGTGAAATGGCTCTCGTTTTCACCATTTCGTTGTAACGGGCTTTGTAGTTGGGGTCGGAGTTGATAATGTCTGATAACACACGTTCATCACTATCAGAAATTGTCTCTGATAAATAATGCATCATTAGTTTTTCGAATTGTTGTGTTTTGTCAGACATTAGATTGGTCAGATTGCTTTTAATTGCT
>CAZOHR010000106.1:0-10820 GCA_964579045.1 uncultured Bacteroidales bacterium
ATCAGGGTTATTAACCGTCATTAATCCACCTACTCCGCTCGAGAATGGTTTATTCCATTGCATAGAGTAAAATGCGGCATCGCAATAACTTCCATTTGGTTTTCCATTAAATGTTCCACCAAAACCATGGGTGCAGTCTTCGATAGTGTATAAATTGTATTTTTTTGCAAGTGCAATTATCTCATCAACATTTCCCGAAAATCCGTATGTGTTCTGACAGATAATAACTTTGGTTTTTGCTGTGATTTTATTTTCAAGTTGAGCAATATCCATAGTCAGAGTCTTCTCTGATATTTCAACATAAATTGGTTTTGCTCCAAGATAAATTATTGGATTAGGAACAACCACACATGTAAAAGCCGGAATTATTACTTCGTCGCCTACCGTAACACCCATAGCTTTTAGAATTGCATAAAGCGAAACTCTGCCTTTATAATGAAAAAAGATATTTTCGGTATTAAGGTATTTTGAAATCTCTACTCTAAGTCTGTCAATATATTTGCCCATTAGTTTTGATATTAATCAATTTCTCCAATTTTGTTATCTAAAATGAATCATTACAAAAATACGATTATTTAAATCTAATCAAACATAAAAATATTTAATCAAGTACATGATTGTTTTTATAAAATATCCCAATTATTGGATCAATACAGATTACTCAATATCATCCTAACATAGAAGATATTAGGAATTTAAGTTAAGAATTGTTTTTTATCGATTCTATTTATTGCAAATAATTTAACTATTAGCATGAAAATATGTAATATTGCAAAAAAAACTGTTATGATTTCCAATTTTAAGAGAGTTTTGGTATTAGCGCCTCATACCGATGATGGGGAGTTAGGAGCTGGTGGTACTATTTCAAAATTAATTGAAAACAATGCAGAAGTTTTCTATGTTGCTTTTTCGACAGCAGAGGATTCTGTTCCAGCGCATTTGCCTAAGGATATTTTAAAGACAGAAGTAAAGGCTGCAACTAAAGCACTTGGAATTAAGCCAGAAAATCTTATTATTTATGACTATAAGGTAAGAAATCTAAATTACCGCAGGCAAGATATCCTCGAAAATCTTATTACTTTGCGAGCTCAGATTAAACCAGATTTAGTGTTAATGCCATCGCTGCACGATATTCATCAAGACCATCTCACTATTGCACAGGAAGGACTTAGAGCTTTTAAGACGACAACCATTATGGGCTACGAACTTATTTGGAATAATCTAACCTTTAATACAACTAGCTTTGTGAATTTAGAGAGAAGACATGTCGAAAAAAAGTCTCAAGCATTGACCATGTACGACTCACAAAAAGGGAGGGATTATATTTCAGAGGATTTTATCTTCGCTCTGGCTCGTACGCGTGGTGTACAAATTGGAACCGAGTATGCCGAATCTTTCGAGGTTGTTAGGTGGATTTTGTAATAAATATAGAATATGAAAGAAATTCAAATTCAACAGATACTTAATTCGATAGAATATATTGATTTTATTGGTAATGCCGACGCTCTAATTAACGAAGTCATTTCCATTAGTCAAGAAACACCGAATTGCAATGTTATTTGCTGGTGTAATGATAAAAACTTGGACAAACTCTCCGATATCAGTTGTGGTACGGTGATATTGAGTCCAACATTTCTTGAAAACAATGTTGCTCATAATAAAAGCTGCAATTTTATAGTGGTTGCAAATCCTCGAAATACATTTAGAATGGTATTAGAGAAGTTCTTCATGGAGAAAATTATCCCAGAAATAAGCAAATCTGCGAGAGTGCACGAATCTGCAAAAATTGGAAAAGGAGTTTTCCTCGGCGAAGGAGTTGTAATAGAAAAAGATTGTGAGATAGGAGACAATACTGTAATTCTTCACAATACTGTTGTATTTCATAATTCGAAAATTGGAAATTATGTTAAAATTGGCGCCAACAATACTATTGGAGGAACAGGATTTGGTTATGAAAAAGATTCAGAGGGCAATTTTCAACTTATACCACATCTAGGAAATGTGATTCTAGAAGACTATGTGGAGATTGGAAATAATACATGTATCGATAGGGCAGTTCTTGGCAGTACTCTATTGTCAGAAAATGTTAAAGTCGATAATTTAGTTCATATTGCTCATGGGGTTAAGATTGGAAGAAACTCTGTAGTAATTGCAAATGCCATGATTGCTGGCAGTGTAAGCATTGGTGAAAATACATGGGTTTCTCCATCGGTATCTGTTATGAATCAAAAGAATGTAGGCTCTGATTCGCTAATTGGAATGGGAGCAGTAGTCTTAAAAGATGTAGGTGATTATGAGGTTGTTGTCGGAAATCCTGGCAAGCTTATTAAAACTATAGAAAAAAAATAGAGATTATTCGCATTACTGGTTAACCCAGCCTCTTAGGATTGCATAATGTCAAGATATCTTTTAGATAGAATTTTATATTCATGATTTTCCATTACGAACTTTAATCCATTAGTTCTTATTTGCTCTAACTGTTCAGAACTTAGTTGTTTAACTTCTAGAATTGCATCAGCAAGAGCCTGCGGGTTTTCTGTTTCGATACTTAATCCGGTTTTCGATAATTGAATAATATCATAACCTGACTCTATATATTGCACAATTGGCTTTCCTGCAATCATATAGTCAATCATTTTATTTGGACTAACACCAAATCTGTATAAATCACTTTTTACTGCACCAACGCAAAGTACGTCCATGTCTTTTAATAAAGTTGGAATTGCTTTCTTTGGAATTGCATCGTGGAAACTGATATTGTCAAGTCCTGCAGCTCTGTTCTTAAGATTCTCTTTTTCGTTTCCATATCCTACAAACATAAAAACAATATCCTTATTATCTTTCAAAATGTGGGCAGCGTCAACAAGTGTATCCAAAGAATTTGAGATTCCCATAGTGCCAGCGTATCCAACAATATATTTATTCTCTTTTTTGTAATTTTCTATCTTTTGCTTCAATTCATTGGGGATTTCTTCTGGGTTTTCCCAATCTTCGATAACAAATCCATTTGGAATATAATGCCATTTTGTCAGATCCAAACCATGTTCTTTCATGTGTTCCTGAGTTTTGGGTAATAGTGATACTACAAAATCACAGTTTTTGTAAGCGTAATTTTCCCCTCGCTGCATAAGTGCGATAACAGGGTTATGTTTTGACATTCCACCGACCTCAATAAGTGACAGTGGCCATAAATCGTGTACTTCAAAAATATATTTTGCGCCTGTGATTTTTGATATTTTCTTTGCGATATAGTTATCTGCGATATAGGTTGAGGATGCAATTACAACATCAGGTTTGTATTTGACTGAGAACTTTTTGGCATTCCGCCAAACACGAAATGCAAAGCTGAACATGTTTCTCATTCTAGAGAGACCATTTCCTGAATATTCAGGAGTCTTTACCCAAACATACCTAATACCATCAATTAGTTCTTCTTCTATTTTTTTTGTAATTATTATTTTCTGCTTCCTTAAATGAGAGTTATCCGCTGCTAAAATTGTTACCTCATGACCAAGAGCTACCCATTGTTTTGCAAAGTAGTATGGTCTAAATTCCATTCCCATTAAAGGAGAACCAGCATAGTGATTAATTATTAAAATATTCATGCTTTATTATTCTATAATCATTTCAATATTTATGAAAACTATTTTTTTTCAAAACTTTTGTAAAAGTTTATCAGTTTTTTTTCTTCTACTTCCCAATTATACTCTTCATCAACAGCTTTGCGTCCGTTAATGCCCATTTGTTTGAGTTTGACTGTATCAGAAATCAAGTTTTCGATTTTCTCTCTTATTTCTTGTGGATTTGTTTGATCAACACAAATTCCGCATTTAGCTTTTTCGATTATTCTTCGCCACAATGGAAAGTCGGAGGCAATAACAGGCAAACCTGCGGCCATATATTCAAACATTTTCACTGGCAAGGAATCAAGATAGCTTGGAGTAGCCTCAAGTATTACCATGCCAAGTCGGGTTTTTTCGAGGAGACTATTCACCCCTTTGCGATCAAGATAACCTAAGAACTCCACATTTTTCCACGCTGGATGATTTTTGCATTCTAGTTCGAGACTTTCTGGAGAAAAGTTGCCAGCGAGAACTAATTTTATACTTGTACCTTCAATTGCATCAAGTGTCTCGAAAATTCCTCGTGTTCTAAATATCCCACCAATATACCCAATACTCATTTCTCTATTTTCCCAATTGTCGCAGAAGCTTATGTCTTCTTTTTTAGGGTAATTGTTAATATCGATACAATTTTTATTTACTTTACTAAACCTATCTCGAATATGTGGTGTTGCCGCAACTACACCGCTCAGTCTTTTAACTTTCATATTCTCGTACCGTTCAATATCTGATGATATATGTTTTCTAAAAAGCTTTGGAATATATGGTTTGTTTAATATCTGTCGAGGTAAGTCTTCATGAGAATCGTAAAAAACTACGGCATTATGTCTTTTTAATTTTAAGGCAATTCGCAGTAATTCGGGGTCGTGAATATGATAAATATCTGCATTTAAACTTAATGCCTTTGCTAGTGCTATTTTGCCAGTTTTAAGAAATCTCTCCTTGCGACCCGATGGCTTTCCAATGTCATGAATCTGAATTCCTGAAATATTATCATCGCCAACGCCGTCGGCAACAATTAAATGCACATCTTTAAATTCTTTTGCCAATGAAATACACTGTTTGTGCCATATTCTGACATCGAAACGGGGATGAACTGTTGTTATATGACAAATTCTCATTTCTTTATTTCTTTTTTATAATTGCCATTTGAAACTGTTGTAACAGTTGATAAGCCAAGTTTTATTACCGATATCAAGAGCGGAATATTTGCATTTTCGTATGTGTCTGTTGGCAAATGCAGGTTGGTGTAACTATATTTAGTCACAAAGTACAAGCCTGGAATTCCAATTTCGGAGAAAGGTGTTAAGTCTGCGCCACCACCAGACCAAGTATCTTTTACCATCAGTTTTTCTCTATCTGCCTTTTGAGATATTTTGTAAAGCTCGGGACTAGATAAGCCATTTCCAATTTGAATACTGTCGCCCGAAGCAATGCAGTCGAAATTAAATGCAGCTACAATTTTAGATGTGTCAACTGGAAGGTGTGATGCCAGATATTTTGCTCCTTCTAGACCAGATTCTTCGGCTGTGAGTAAGGCAAAGATTATGCTTCTGTCGTTATTTTGTTGGGAAAGTATTCTAGCAATTTCAAGTATAGCAACACAGCCAGAAGCATTGTCGTTTGCTCCGGGATAAATTACATTGCACTGACTTCCAACATGGTCGATATGGGCTGTAAGCAGAATATATTCATCTTTGAGCTCAGGGTCGGTTCCTTCGAGGTAACCTATTGTATTATAGGACTGTATTTCTGGAGTGTAAACAGCTTTTACATTAACATAAATCTTTGCTTTAAGACCTGCAGATGCTGGTTTTTGTGACGATTTAATATTGTTGTAAACCTGCGTTATGTCAAGATCTGAACCATCTAATAGCAAATCTAGGGTTTCGTTATCTATCTGAATAAGAGGTGTATTAGTATATTGTTCACCTTCACCATCCATGGAGCTACCAATTGGCATATTACGTTGATTGCCTGGGATAGGAATGAATATTACTGCTTCGGCTCCGTGTTCAACAGCTGTTTTTGTGCGATTTCTGATAGTGAATGCTTCGGTTTTTAAACTGTCAAAATTAGCTTCTCCTTTAAATATTATTACAGCTTTACCTTTAACATCAACATTAGCATAATCGTCATAATTGGTTTGGGAGATTCCAAAACCACAAAAAACAGTTTCAAGAGTTTTTTCTCCACTGCCTGTGAATGCTCTAAAATTATAATCTGTTCCGTGTTTGTGCAACAATCTTCCTTTTTGATAATGAATCACACTGAAATCGCAAGGTCCAATAATTCTGTTTTTTTCTAACGGAACATATTGGGTGTAATTTTCATATTCAGGAAAAGATTTCAAATTGTAGGATTTAAATAAATTGCGACAGTATTCTGAAGCTTGATCAAAGCCCTGAGTTCCTGGTAATCTTCCCATCAGTTGGGAATCACTGAGGTATTTTAAATGAGACTTTGTGTTTTCTTCTGATACTATATTCTGTGCAATACTTGTCTGCCACCAGATGGTTGTTAGAATTAAAATTATTATCGGCAGCAATTTTTTCATTCGATTTAGAGTTTTTTCAAAGATAATCTAAAACTGATATTATTTTTTAAAAATGAGTTTTTTCATTTCAGCGAAATCACTACGGAAAATTAGCATAAACGCAGAAGCATAACTTAACAAACCAACAATTGCAACTAAGGCTATCACAATGAAGCCGTTTAAGTCAATAAATGTAAGACCAAATCGTAATGCTGTGAGGGCCGCAGCCATAATCAATGAAGAGGCCAAAGAAGGAACCAGACATTGAATATATTTCCACATACTGATATTAATAACTTTATTAATTACATGCTGATATACAAAGCGGAATACTGCCCCGTAAGCGACTGTAGAAATTGCGATTCCAATAAGTCCAAATGGAGAACCTGCCATAATAAAAGCAAAAAGAGCAACTAGTTTTACAATAGTGAGGGTTAAAACTAAGCGAGATCTACCTTTTGCTTTTAAAACCTGTCCCCATAAAACTCCTCCCATCGAGTTGAAGATTGCTCTAAATGATAGGATTTGAATTAGTAGAATTGCAGGTTGGTAAGATTCCTGCAGAAATAAGGTTACGATTTCATTTGAAAGAAAGAATATCCCAACACAAATCGGTATACCCATCAAACTTATAAACTTTGTTGCTTGCAAATATCCAACCTGAATACGTTCGGGATCATCTTGAATTCTAGAAAAACTGGGAAATAAAACACGTTGAACGATGCTATTTATTACTGATACCAACATGTCGGAAACCATTGCTGCCACAGAAAATAGTCCAGTTGCAAATGTTCCTGCAAGTTTGCCAATAAACATGAGATCGGCTTTGCTGCTAAGATGATTTATCGTATTTACAAGCATTACATTTCCGCCAAAAGAGAATAGCTCGCGGAATGTTTTCATGGATACTTCTTTTAGTTTTGGTTTCCAAGTAGTTGTAATCCATAAGAAGCCGGCAATAAGAACCTGATTTAAAATATCACCCAAAGCAATACTTTTCGCACCATAACCACTTTTTGCAAGAATAATCTTAACAACAGAGCTTATAACCAAAGCGATAAGTGAAATTATAACTATCTTTTTAAAATTAAGTTCTCGATCAAGTAAACCTACCTGAACAGAAACAGAAGCTCTGATTAGGATTATTACTGAAATGATTTTCAGCAACTCTTCAAGCCTAACATCTGCGTAAAAAGCACTAACAGGACCCGCAGTAAAGAAAACAAGTAGAGTTAAAACAGCAGCAAAAGCCATATTAAGATAAAATGCCGTGCTTACATGTTTGTTTTCAATTGTTTTACGCTGAATTACAGAGGCATTAAATCCCATATCTGCTGCCATTACTAACAACTCTGTAATTACTGTAATAATTGCAATAAGTCCAATTTCGTCTGGAAACAGAATGTTAGCAAGGATAAATCTAATTAGCAATTGCCCAAGAGTTGTTACCGCTTGCAGAATTGTTACCCACTTAAGGGCAAAGAGAGTTTTATTTTTGATGCTTTCGCTCATATTAAATTATGGATGTCGTAAATAACTCAAGCCTGGCTTGATATCTTTTAAATTAAAAATCGCATCAACTTTTTTACCACGAATAGATTTGCAGTATTTACCGATGCTGAGTTGAAATTCTGGATAGCCTTTACGTTTAAACCCACCCAATACCGAGTTGTAGAAATCTTCGATAAAGCAAAGCCAAATCAGCTCTTTTGGACTAGTAATCAGAGGCTTAGTTTTCTTACCTTGAAGTTCATTCCAAATCATAAACGGCATGTTTATTCCAGTAGCCATAACAGAATAATTCCATTTTCCTGGTCTTGGATTTATTTCGATTAGTTTATAAGTGTCGTCGCGTTTGTCGTACTTGAATTCTGTATTTGCGATTCCAAAAAACCCAGCGTTTTTAATTAGTCTCGAAGCAGGTTCAAACAATCTTGGTTCTGGAATTACCTTGCCAGATATAATGGTTCCTGCATCTGGCGGGCGCTGCCTAAGTTTGTGACCTGTAGAATAAGCTACAATATCAGCATTCATATTCGAGTATGTTGTGATTGTGTATAGGGTCTCAATACCGCCCGGTATGTACTCTTGAATTACAATTTCTCTATTTCGTAAATCTGCCGACTTAATTTTTTCTACTAAACTTTCGAGCTCTTCGCGATTGTGTAAATTAAATACTCGTGCTTTTGACTTTAATTTGTCGGCAAAATCGAGTGTAATAACTGGCTTAAGAATGCATGGGTATGGAATCTCATGATATATATTATCGATTTCTGCAATGTCGTTAAGGTAATAGGTTTTTGGGTATGCTATGTCGGATTTTTCTGCAATCGCATACATCTTCTTTTTGTCGGTACAGGATTCAATTACATTCCATTCCGACATTGTAAAAAGATAATATTCTGATAAAAGGCTCTGATTTTTACTTAAAGGAATCATCCAATGGTCGTTGGTAACATAAAGAACACCCTTTTTTTTCATTCTTTTGCCAAGATCTGTTAAGAATTTTAAAAATCCTTCTTCATCAGAGCTAGGATGTGGACAAACCAAACCAGCGACATATTTAGAACTGAAACTAAAGTTTTTTTTCACATCTGTAATAACAGAATTAATACCCTCAGCACCCAAACTGCGAACTAATCCCAATCCATTCGGACCACCACCAAGTATCACTGGTATGTGGTAATCTTTTTCTAAAAGTTTGTCAAGCTTCACTTCTCTTGTTTTTGAGGCACAAAGTTAAGAAAATTGAACTAATCCTATGGAAAAAAGTGGATTTTTAATAGGGCAAAACATTAAAATTCTAATTTAGAACAATTTAGTAAAAAGCATTTGTAGTGCTTAACTTAAAGAAAGAAAAAATAACCACAAAAGCACAAAAGCACAATCCGCCACGGCGGACTCGAAAAAGGAAAAAATAGCCACAAAAGCACTAAAACACAAAAATCCACAAAAAAGAAAGATTCCTTTCGTGTACCTTCGTGTTTTAGTGCTTTAGTGGCAAAAAAAACATCCTTTCGTGTACCTTCGTGTCTTCGTGTTTTTGTGGCAAAAAAAGAAAAAAATCCTTTCGTGGACCTTCGTGTTTTAGTGTCTACTTTGCAAAAGAAAAAGAAAATCCTTTCGTGTACCTTCGTGTTTTAGTGCTTTAGTGGCAAAAAAAAACGTCCTTTCGTGTACCTTCGTGTCTTTCCCGAGAAATCGGGACAGGCTGTGGCAAAAAATAGAATCCTTTCGTGGACTTTAGTGTCCTCCACGGTGGATCAGTGTACCGCTTCGCCAGTGCATCTGGCTGATTAAATACAGATTAGCGGTTCAATGTTTCTGATCTTTAAAATTAGTCTTTGAATAAAATTTAGATGCGTTTGACCTAGAGTTTTTAATAATTGATTTCACATGAGTGATTATTCAAGTTACTGTGGAAAACTTAATCAGAAATTGTCCTTTATTACACAAATCTGAATTCAATAGGATCCTCTAGAAGCTTTGCGATAATCTCGTCAGTTAGTCCAAGACTTACAGAATTGCGTCCCATTTTTCTAAAGTCTTCATTCATGATTTCGTCAGCAAGATCTATTATCAGAGTAGTAATCTTCATATTTAAGCCCAGTGCAATTCCGATTGCCTCAAGTGGAACAAGTCCAGTACAGACATCTTCATAAATATATCTGTGCTGTAAAGAACCTGGAGCATCAATGGTTTTGTAAGAAAGTACTTGTTGTAAAGATTGATACAGGTTATCACCACCTACCAAATAGCTATCTTTGAGCCATTGCTGAACAGAGGGCACACTAATTCCAAATTTTGCTGCCACTGTTACTCTTTCTATGTCTAGTTTTTCAACAAATCTTGCAATGCTGGGAGTTATTCCATCATAATAGTAAAGAAATTCAGTTTTTTTGTTTTCTATCCAACCAGCGTTTAGTAAAACAGGAGCACAGTGTAAAATCATTCCAACATTTCCAAATGAAGTTTCAATTATGGATTGAGCTGGGTGAAAAAACTGATGCAAGATTTTTGGCAGCATATTAATTACAGCCTCATTGTCGGGATGATTAATGCAAGAAAGTAAAGTTCCAGTTTTCATTGCAAGCAGTGTAACATTATCTTCTGCTGCCTTACGACATGTGTAAATTATTGTCTGAGTTTCGGCAATTAAAGGCATGTTTTTGCAATTGTTTTTTGCAAGAGTGTTGTAAAATTCAAGTGCCCCAAAAGTACGACCAGGATTTAAAACAATAATGGAATCTGGTTTTAAATAGGCAGCCATCTTTACAGCCAATTCATAGTGTGTATGTGCAGGTTGAGTAATAAAAATATAACGAGCATCCTTTACAGCTTCTTCCATTGAAGTTGTAGCCTTTGTAAGTTTGGCCGTACCTGCAATTATTCCAGATATATGAATTTCGCGTGTCTCCAGAATTTTCTCAATAGTTTTAGCAGTTCGGTTCCATAAACATACATCATGTCCTGTCAAAGCTAAGTGCGCAGCCATTGTTAGACCATTGTTTCCACCACCGATTATTGTTATTTTATTATTCATTAAGGATTTTTTGTAAAAGTAAGTGAATTGTCCATTATTATTGTTAAACCTAGCTGTAAAAATATTAAGAAATAGTTAATTTTTTGTAATTATTTAGGTATTATGTTAAAACTAGAAT
>CAZOHR010000107.1:0-10637 GCA_964579045.1 uncultured Bacteroidales bacterium
TACCGCAGGATAAATAAGTTTTTTCATGCTAATAGGATAATTTACATTTACCCAAATTGTATTTTGATCTCCAGTAAAGAACATTGCTCTTTCATATTCGATTTCTCCAGATGTAAACCTAACAAAGTAAATTACTCCACTTTTTGCCAAGACGGTTGTTAGTGTAGCTTTGTCTAGGTATGTGTAGTTTTGAGAAGCAATATATTCTGGAGTCATGGAGGCTTCGATAGTATTATACGAAACACCAGGAACTTCAATAACTTGAATAGTGCAAGCAGAACCTGCGTGAACAAAACCATTTATTGATGGATCGGCAACAAAATATTCTGGTGGAATTAAAGATACATTTGTGTTCGGAGCTTGAACCAATTTGTCGGGGCTGTAAACTAACTTTTGATTTTGTTCATCAACAAAAGCACTTAAATTGCTCTCTTGCGAGAATAATAATACAGACGTTAGTAACAACGCAAGCGTAATAATAGATTTATACATAACAACAGCTTTTTATGAAGTTGTAAATTTAGTAAAAATATTATTACAATTGAAAAATATTTTTAAAGCAATTTGTACATTGTAGTAATCGAATGGTAGCAGTTAATAGAGTCTAATATTATTCCTTATAAATAATAGAAAAAAATTCATAGTATTTCTTTGCAGAGTCTAGCAATTGTCCTTCTTTTGATTGGGAGTCAAAAAACTCTTGGTTAGGTAAAAGCATTGTTTGTCTTTCGCCTTTTTCGTTGGAAAGTATGAGTTGTTCATTTTTAAAATAGTATATAACCTCAAATGATGGTTCTTCAATTCTATAATCAATCGTGCCTTCGCTGTCGATAAAGATATTTGGTCCAATCTTTTCCTTTTCGTTCACATAGATTAACTGCCCTTTTGAAAAATAGTATTCTGTAACAGCATGGTCTTCTAAAAGCTTTAATCCGAGAACTTCAGTGATTTTACAGAGTTTTCCATTTTTAAAATAGCCAGTTAAACGGCCATATCCTATGGCAGGTTGGTTGAGAAATGCGGTATCGAGAAAAGCTTCGTCTATCACTGTTGTTGACCATAAATCGCTTTCCTCATTTATAGTTTTAACTGTTTGATCAATAACTTGTAATGTGTCGTTTGGCACCTGAGCAGAAATATAATTGAATAAAAATGTTGCAATTACTAATAAAATTGTTGTTCTCATAAGATTTGACAATTTGTTGGCCGTTATTTCTGAATAATTAGTTTTCCAGCTTTTATTCTTGTTCCATTAACATCAGTAATTTCGAATAAGTACATACCCTCAATAAGTTCATTTAAAAGTATTGCTGTTGTATTTGAACCTGAATATAGTCGCGTGGCAATTACTTCTGAGCCTAGAATATCATAAATTTTAAATACAGATTCTGTTTGAAAACTATATTCAATAAATAATTGTTCATTAGCCGGATTTGGATAAACATCAATTGTTCCTAGATTGTCGAGATTTTCATTCCCCGAAGTACAATCAACAATATATTGGCTGGCTGGACTTCCTCCAGGGCAACCTGCAAACCAAGATTGTCCATCAGAAAAATCATATTTTGTAGAATCATATTCCAAAGTATAGCCTGCGCCATTTGCTGATTGTGGCCAAGTTGCCGAACTCTCATAGGTCATAGAAAAAGCAATTGCCCCAGAATTATCATAAAGACAGAGTAATTCGGAAGTACTGTTTAAACCAAAACTGAAAGGTCCATATTTTTCAGTTACCTGTGGATGTTGGGATGTAAATTTTGCTGCATCACGGTAGAGTACAATATAATCATAAGCAGGAATAACGGTGGCTTCGGGAATGATAAAACTTGGATTGTTGCTTCCGTCAATAAAGCTGAAATTTGACAATTCAACAGGATTTGCAGTAGTGTTGTGTATTTCTATCCAATCACCAGCATCGGCGACATCTGATGAATTGTAATTTATTTCACTAAAGATAATAGGATCGTTGCAAGGGGTGAATTCTGCTTTGGGAGAACCTTCGATACAACCACCAAACCAATTGTTGCCGTCGTTTAAATCGAGTGCAGACTCCAGTTCGAGAGTTCTACCATAACCATCGGCGCATTTTGGCCATGGAATAGAGTCGTCGTATAAAACACTTACTACTGGATTGTTATAATTGTCATACAAAATTAGCTGCTCGCCCGTATTGCTGAAATCAAAATCCAAATATCCATTGGGTTGAATATCTGGAAAGCGTTCGTTAAATTTTGTGCTGTCTGATGCCAGAACAATATATTCATCTGGGTTTATTTCTGTTCCTACAGCAAATTGATACTTATGATAAGCAACATAATCGTTAAAATACCAATCCGAAATGTCAACAGCATAATCGGCAGGGTTATGAATTTCGATCCAGTCACCAGCATCTTTAACAGAATCGGAGTGATAGTTTATTTCACTAAAGCTAATCTCCAAATCTTGTGCGCTGCCTGCGAAATTTGCTGTAAATGTACACGACGATGTAATATTAAGATTTAAAGATTGACTCGTACTTCCTGATGGAATGCATGTATTCGACTGCCAATTAACAAAGCTGTAGCCCGGATTTGGAATCGCTGTTATCACTACAGGATTTCCATTGAAATAAACACCAGTCCATGGTAAAGATTCAGGAATTACTGTGCTTATTTTTATTTTTCCAGCTCCTGCAGGGCTTGCGTTTAGAGTAACATTTACCTTGTTAACCAAGCCATACTCAGTAACAATCTGATTTCTTACAACAGAATTTCGATAGAAAAACTGATAAAGAATATTGTCGTGGATGTCACTATAGGTTTGCATTCCCCCCGTAACATCACCAGTCCAAAGTTGTAAGTGACGAGGTAGTTCTGGGATTAGCTGATTGTATAAACTATCAACAATGGGTTGGTAAGTATCAGCTTGAAAAGTTGTGTTCATCAGATCGGCAAAACGATTGATAAAATAAATCTTAAAATCTTCATTTTGAATCAAAGCATCATAAATATTCCAGAATTCGTTTGGTTGATTGTTGTTTCTAAAATACTCAAACATGTTAGAATTATAATCGGACCATCCGCCCAACCCAAGCTCCATGTCCTGTAAGAAAAATCTCCATTTATTGTCAAAAGTGCGAGGTCGAGCAATTTTCATATTATTGTAAATCCAGTCCGTGTTTGCAAACCAGTTTTCGCCAATAATGTAATCTGTAAAATTGTATAAATCGAGCTTTTCATTACAAAGATCAAAATAGTCAGAATTTGCAGGATCTGAATTAACAATCACATCGCGCATGTCGTAAAACGAAGTGTCTGAACCCTTTACCGTTCTTATAACACTTGGTCCATAGAAGTAACTTACCGAAAGTATGTCAACACTGTCTAAATCGTTACCATAATTATTTTCAAAATAACCTTCATTTACTTTTTCACGTAGCTCATAAATGCCGAAATATGAACCATTAAGGTAAATAATTGCTGGTGTATATGCTGCATATTTAACATTTGTGTTTTGCATTAATCGGCTCATTGTAGCATCTTTTTGTGGATATTGATTCCAGTAATTACTTCCGTTACGTAAGTAAAGAGTATAAAAGTCTTCAATATATGGTTTGTCTGGAATAATCTGATAATGCACAGGTGAGCCTTCGCCATAAGTCGAATGTGCAGGTTCTACAGTCATGCTGTGCTGTGGATTAGAACGACTTCCACCTGCACCGCCATCAATTTTTACAGATGATCTGCTTTCAAATTGTTTTACGCCATCCGAGTCGAAATACTCAATTACACATGGTTTTTTCCAATCTGTGTTATAATTGTCGAAAATTCCGTCAGCACCATACAAATCATTATCATCAATGGTTAATGATATTACGGGTATAGTAAAATCTTCTTGGAAAAGAAATGTCTCGGTAGCAGCCAAACTTGGAAGTAGATTTGACCCAATTGGAAAACATACTACTCTTAAGACACAATTTGAACTTAAAGAAATTGGTCCACTAACAATCGGTGAAAGAGTTTCGGGATTTGTTCCGTCTAAAGTATAGCGTAAAATACCATTGTTGCTTGAATTATTTGTAACTGTTACAGATATTGCCGAAGGATACACTCCACCATTGTTTACGATTTGTGGCTGAGCTTCATATCCATTATAAGCTGTAGCTGTGTTATTGGATAAGTTTGGAGTTGGAGTCGAGAAAATCATATTACTTGCCATACCATCAGGTTTTTTGCCGCACGACATGTTCGGTTCAAGATCTGGAACAACTATTGAATCAAGGATAATTCCATTTGTATTTGAGAGATAAATGGTCTCGCCTGAGGAAATAATTCCGAAGTTTGCTTCTAAATTATTTCCCGCAGAAGAAGCAAAATGCTGGTGAACAGTACCACTGTGATAAGTCCCTTGCTGATTATAGCCAAAGCTGAGGTAAGGCAAGCAAGTTAAATCGGAAGAAGAAGGATCAGTGTTGTGTATTTCGATTGCTAAAACATTTGTTCCAGATACGATTGCAGTTTGTAATGTTGCGAGTGGGATGTCGAATGATGAAATCGAACCTCCAGCATAGAGGCTGGCTTCGTGGTTAGAAGCATTTTCATTCCATGCTGGTGGATAACCGCTAAGTCCCGATCTAGCGATTTCGACTCCATTTAGGTAGGCAACAAATCCATCGTCATAATCTATATCTAAAATTGCCTTTTTAATTATCGACACGTCAATTTCTTGGAATGTAATACGACAATATACTGTTGATATTGGAGCTGTAAGAATTGTAGCATCATCATCGTCACCATATCCAACACTCATTGGACCAGAAGACCAAGAACTAGTATTGAAGCCTAGACTATTCCAGTTTGGTATTTCATCTGATGGAATTATATATTTCCAAGTATCTTCGGCAAATACTGCCGTTTCAATATGGTCAATAAAGTTAATAGAAGTATTATCAGTTGCATAAACCATAATAAACTGAGTGGCCGCAACAGATACAGGTGGAAAAACCCATTTCATTGGCAGTAAGCGCTCGTCACTCAATCCCCAACCTGTGATCTGCTCGGCAGTGACACTAGTATTATATATTTCAATCCAATCGGGACTAGAGCCGTTTTGTAGAATAACAGTACTTCCATTGGCATTACTAGCTTCGTTAAGTTTAAATTGCGCATGTGTTTCAAGAATGGCAAAACACAAGATTAAAAACAGAGTAAATTTCTTCATCCTAAAAAATTATAAGAGTCTCTTATCCTAAAAGAGGATTCAAAGTTAGATAATTTTAATGAGATAGAAGCTAGCTTTAAATAATTTTTTTGAGAGAATAGAGCAAATATCAACTATTAATTTAGGGCTACAAGTCGAAATCCCATGTCGCGGCCTCGGCCACTAGGTGAGTTGCTGCGACGGTTCGCACTCCGGCAGTCGAGTGCATTGCCATACCAGCAACCGCCACGGAACACTCTGTATGAGCCAGTTGCTGGTCCTTGTGGATTGGTTTGAGCTGCTCCAGAAAATTCCCAATACCAATCGCTGCACCATTCCCAAACATTACCATGCATATCATACAAACCCCATGCATTGGGCTCATAACTACCTACTGGTAAGGTTTTTTGCTTGTAATCGCCTTTTGCATTGTTATTATATGGAAAGTTGCCATTATAATTTGCTTGAGAAGTAGTTAAGTTGTAGCCCGTGGAAAATGGGGTTGTGCTGCCAGCTCTTGCTGCATATTCCCATTCTGCTTCAGTAGGTAATCGACATCCCATCCATTCGGCAAATGCGGTAGCATCTTCCCAACTTACATTTACAACTGGTCTGTTTCCACGACCCCAGCCTTTATCGCTTGGTTTACTTCTGCCTGTTACTTCACAAAATATATCGTACTGTTCAAAAGTTACTTCGTACTTACTCATTTTAAAAACACCCAAAGTTACTTGATGTTGGATTTCATCCTCTTCTCTTCCAGCTTCACTGCTGGGGCTGCCCATGGTAAATGTTCCGGCAGGGATAGATACCCATTCGATAGTTGGCTTTGTAAATGATTTTTCTTTCCAAGTGCCATTACTGTAAATAATAATGTTTTTACCATTATTTAGCTTTACTTCTTGTACCACTGTAGGCTGCGTCTGTGCATACAAACCAATTATGGCAGACAATGTAATTATTGTCAAAATTACTTTCTTCATATTATTTGTTTTTAATTACAAAAAATAGCAAGGTTCTCTTTTGGTAAAAGAGAATTCAAAGTTAGATAATTTTAGATAGATAGATGTGGTTTTTCAAAAATTTTCAATTTAATTTCTACGCTAGAGGAACTATTTTTAAGCTTACTCAATTATTAGTTTCTTCGAGAATGATTGTCCATCAATTATAATTCCGGCAATATATAATCCTTTGGCTAATTTCGGCAAGCTAATGCATCCGTTTTGCGCAACATTCTGCACCTGAAATACTTTTTTACCGCTTATGTCAAACAGAGCGAAAGTAGAACTCTTCCCAGTATTTTCGCCATTTAGTTTTAAGAACAATTCCTCTTTTGCAGGATTTGGGTACAGTTCAAATTCAGCTATGTTTTTGTTGGTCTCAATTCCAACATAAGGGTTTTTGTTGCATGCAAATTCTTTTATAGTTATGTTGGTGTAATCTGTTACCTCTACCAAAATCCATCCAAATAGTGTAATATCGTTCACTTGCATGCTTATGCCGATGTATTTTTCGCCTACATTGAGCCAGTCATCAATGATTTCATAAAATGGAGAGCCTGTATTATAAGCTAAAAATACAACATCTTCAGTACTACCTCCATAGATAAAATCGTTGAGGTTGTTAATAGTATCATCTTCGAGAAAATAGTTTGCTACTGTGTAATCGACTGGAATCCATGGCATAGGAATTTCTTGTGAAAAAATGTCTGGGACTGAATCATGTTTGATGAAATATGCAATTTTGTTGCTTGCATTTAATGAATGGACAAGAATGTAATAACAATCACTTCCTGATGAGATGCTAACGGTAGCTGCAACTCTAAAATCAAAAACTTGATTTCCATCTAAATCTAAAAGATAAACCTCAGAAGCGCCTGACCCAATAAACATGGGATGAACAATAGTGTCGGGTTGGATATCATTGAAAGTGTCAAATTCGGCGTCAACTTGCCCACAAACAATGTGATTGTTTTGGGCAGTCAATCCAAAAGTAATTGCTGTTAATATGATAATTATGGAAATTGATTTTTTCATATCCTACTCAATTATTAGTTTCTTCGAGAATGGTTGTCCATCAATTATAATTTCGGCAATATATAATCCTTTGGCTAATTTCGGCAAGCTAATGCATCCGTTTTGTGCAACAGTCTGCACCTGAAATACTTTTTTACCGCTTATGTCAAACAGAGCGAAAGTAGAACTCTTCCCAGTATTTTCGCCATTTAGTTTTAAGAACAATTCCTCTTTTGCAGGATTTGGGTATATCTCAAATACATTAGCAAAATCTTGTTCAATACTTACGTAAGGTGTTACAGTAATTAAAAACAAACAATTATCTTCACAGTTGGTTATAGGATCTTGATATGTGTAGTTAACTGTGAAAATACCTTCACCAAATAATGCAGGATTAAAATTCACAGTTTCGTTTCCATCAATTGTGTAAATTCCGCCTAAGGGAGTCCCTCCACTTAATGCAAAAATGGCATCAGCGGTTGTAACATTAATATCAGCAGGACAAATAACTTCAGGTTCTGCGTTAACTGTTAAAGTGTACTCGCAAGTTATAGTTTCAAAGGTGTAAGTAATAGTGTGCGCACCTAATCCCCAGTAATAAGGCTGAAAAACTGATACAATTTCGCCACCTATCGAGTATTCGCCCCCAGGAGGAGTTGCACCTTCGAGTTGGAAATCTGCAATGTATTGGCAAACAGCAAAGTCTGCGGGACAGTTCACAACTGTAGGCTCGTAAACGTAAATGTAGAATGTACATAGGTTTATGCAATCAGTTGCTAGATCTGAATAAGTGTAAGTAACTTCGTAATCGCCAACTCCATAAGTAGCTGGATTATACGAAACAACTGGAGCTCCAGAAATGCTAAATTCTCCACCAACTGGATATGCTCCCGAAAGGGTAAAAGATGATGCGTCTACAGCGACATAAATATTTTCGGGACAACTAACAATTGGTAGCGGGTTTACAGTTATTTGGAAAGAACAAGATTGAGTTGCATAAGTGTAGCTAATTGTGTGGCTACCATCGCCAGCAGTCTGAGGATTAAATATTCCAGCACTAACTCCAGCTCCGCTATACACTCCTCCAACAGGAGTTGCACCACTTAACGCAAAGGCAGGCTCACTTATGCAAACACTAGCATTTCCTGGGCAAATAGGTACAATTTCTGCTAAAACACCGTCGGATGTTGTGATTGAACTGAACATTCCTGCTCCATTTTCTGATTTTATACTCACATAATAAGTTGTACCTGCAACTAGACTTAAACTGTTATGTGTAAAGTTTAAGTTAGCTCCATTGTTTGTCCAGTTTACAATTTGAGTACCACCAGGATTTGTGCCGATGGCGTAATAATATGCTGCAATACCAGAATTTGCATCAGTTGAACTGCTCCAATTAGCCGATAGTTGGTTTAAAACTGTTGTGTTGTCTATGTCTGATGCGGAACCATCATTTACTGTTGATATTGCCGTTGGAATAGTCCAGTCTGCAAGAACTTCGATTCCAAAAGCTGGAGAAATATTTTTAGCAGAATCAGTTGCTATTGTCCAAATATGTGCTGCATAATTGGTTGCTGACGAACTTTCGTATCTTATATCATCAGATGAAGTGCCAGCTGTAACCGTAGCTGAAGAATTTCGGGTTCTGTAAACCTTTAGATTGTCAACATTCAATATCGCATTTCCACTTCGGAACGAGATGTAATTACCGGTAGAGTATGGCTCTGCATCCTTGTATTCACCAACTAAAACATCGTCCATGTAAACAAAAGTTTCGCCTGTGATTCTGTCGTAAATAATTTTGATATTGTACCATGTAGCAGCACTTATGTTTATGTCGTAATATTTTTCGAGTGAGAATACATCGTCTGTAACTTTGTAAAATTCTAAATCCTGACTTGATAATCTAAACCAAACAAAATATCCATTTCCTCTATTTGTTAAAGTTGGATCATCGCTAAAGAAATGAAAACCAGCACGTTTGTTGGCATTGCTACCGCTAATATTCATGTCAAATTCATATAAATACCTATTTGATAAATCTTGTTGCAGATACGACCAGATATTTGTATTGGTTTCTATTTCTGAGGATTGAACCAAACTTCCTGATGCAGCAGACCATGTTCCAACTTGTGAAGTCCAGCCGCTTGTCGATGCTGAAGTAAAATCGTTATAAGCAAAACCACGATTTTGATTGGCACTAAATGAAGTTCCAGAATTATCGTTAACAGTATAAAAGCGTTTTTCGATTCCACTCAAGATGTCGGTATCATCGAAATTAACAACAAAATCATCGGAGTACCAACTACTGCTGTTGAAATTGATTTCGGTTGTTGGTGCATCGAAGTCAGTAAAAACATTTTTCGAAATACTTTCAGACCAGTTTGCTGCATTGTCAACCAAAATTGTTCTTATTCTGCCTGCTTCTTGACTTTGAGAGGGGCTTTGATAACGAATATCTGCCAAGCTGTATTCCTCGGGTAATACAGTTATAGTGTTATCTCGCACTTTATATACTTTTATATCATCATATTCGGTTTGGCATTCTCCTGTGCGTGGCGATATTGCAATGCCAGAAGTTAATGGTGTAGGGTCGATAGTTGTGGCAGCCAAATTATTATCAACATAAACAGAAATTTCTCCAGTTGAGTTGTTGTGTATCACTTTTACATCGTACCAGATATTTGGATCGATAGTGTAAGGTGCGGTAATGTAATATCCTCCACCTGTTGAATAAGAATTATTAACGTATTTGTATATTTCAACAGTATTGCCATCTGCTCTAAGATATATCATGTAAGAATCATCACGTGCTGTTTGTGTAGGATCGCTGCAAAAGAAATACATTCCCGAACGTTTGTTTGCTCCTGCACCAGAAATCTTTTGCTGCCAGTGATATAAATATATTCCACCCGATTCTTGAGTAACATTTGCGTAAATATTTGTATTGGTGAGTACTTCATTTGCCTGTAATAAATGATTGGCACTTATTGACCAAGTTCCAGTAAGTGCAGTCCAATCGGAATGAATTGCAGTAGTAAAATTGTCATTAAAATATCCTTCGTTACCATTTGCTCGCCATTCGGTACCATTGTAATCCATAATCTGATAAAAACTATGTTTTACACCAGTTCCGCCGGCATTATCAGCATCCGAAAAACTTACTTCAAATGTTGAATTATACCAATTTCGGTCTGTAGTTATTGATGTTGTTGGAGCCTCCACATCTGTAGGTGTGGTGCAGTCAACGATAATTTGATTTGTGTTGGTTTTTATATCAGGAATAAGTGCATATAATGCTGTGCCTGGACAAGTTGTTCCACCTGGATTAATGTCTTTGTGTCCACAAATTCGTGGTAAAGTAACAGTATTTCCCAATTGATTGATGACACTAGCCGAACTTAGTGGGTCGAATCCTTTATAATCATACCACCAAGCCAAAAA
>CAZOHR010000108.1:0-10597 GCA_964579045.1 uncultured Bacteroidales bacterium
ACCTTATCTATCTCTGATTGTGTTTGCGCTTTTAATGATTTTTGTGCATTTTTTACTTGTAACCTAAGTGCTTCTTTTTCTTGGTCAGCAAGAAGGTTTGCTCTTCTAAATAATTCTTCAACTATTTCTTGTTGACCAGCACCAGTTTCTTCTGCAATTTCAAGTTTATCTAATTGCAGTTTTTTGTATCCTTCAAATTCTCTGGAATATTCCTTTAAAGCAAGATCAATGCGATTAGATTTTGTAGCAAATTCTGCTGTTTCTGCTTTTGAAGTAATCTCTTTTACTTGATCATAGAAAGCTGCTGTTCTATTAATTACATCGCTTTTCATTGTTGCAAAATCTTCAGGAGCCATTCCTTTGTCAACAGGGTTATAATCCTTAAAAGATTCTTCAAAAAGTTTACGTGCTTTTTGCAGATTAACAGCATGAGCTGTTGTTAGACTTGATCGCAATAAAATCATAGATTTGATATGACTGTCTGTTTTCTTTTCTATTTCATCCATTGCAAGGTTGTACGCTGCAAGATATGACTCCATAGCTTCAAAATCAGTAGGTGAAGTTTCAATTTTAGGCATCTTTATTGATTTAGGTAACTGAACTACAAATGACTTCCATTCTTTTTTAGCTTTTTCAACAGTTGTTAGGTATCGCTCTATTTCTCTAAATTGATTTTCAGATGTCCCAACCCGTGCGTCTGCAATATTTTGTGGTAAATTTTTTTCAAGTTCTTTAAGTGTTTTTGTTTGTTCTACAAATTTTTCCATATATGGTTGCATAAAAGACACATTTGCAGTAAAATGACTTGTTGCTCCATCAAGAGAAAAACCAATTGCATCAGCAGTCTCTAGGATTTCTTTCAACATGTCATCATAAAATTTCATTATTTCTGGAGATTTTTTTATACCTGCTAATTTTTGGTTTATAGCCTCTACTCCATTATTTTCATAAACAGTATATTCTGCTTGTCCAGCTTCAATCATTATCTCTTCTATAGTTTCATTGCCTTTTATTAATTCGCCTATTAATCTTTGGTATTTATCTCTAACTCTGTTTCCCATTTCATCAAAATTATTTTCAATTTTAAGTTTATCCCCAACACCTATGAATCCACTTAAAAACATAGATGCAAGCTTACCTTCAAATGTATTTTTTTCAAGTTTTGAATGAACAGATTCTTGTGAATCCATAAAAGCAATTCTGATATTTTCAAACTTCCCATCTACCTTTGCTATAATTGTATCAGCATCAACTAATGAAGCTACAATTATATCAGTTGTTTTTGGATTTATTTTGGAATTAAGCGCTGCTGCTTGAACAGAAAGTGCTTCTATTTTTTTATCATATTTTTCTATGTTAGGTTTGTTTATAAAAGCTGCGGTTTTACTTTCAGAGCTTATTTTGCTCAATTCTTCTTGACGTTCTTTAAGTAAATCTATTTGTTTTTTTATGTCTTTTGCTTGCTCTTGCATTTCTTCTTTGGAACCTTTTGGAGTTGACATTTTCTTTATAAAAGCTTCACCAAGTTCACCGAAGAAATACATTAATATAGTAGATGCCGCAATAACAAATAATTTTGCCCAGGCACCACCAGCAAGTGTTCCAGCTATTCCAATAACGCTTGATGCATTGGAGACTTTATTGAAAATAACCCATGTTGCAGTAAGTGTAACAAGCCCCTTTGTTATTGCTGGAAAAGCAGCAGCCATTAAGGTTAAACTTGCAAGAATAGAGCCTATTGTTTTAGCTATTGGTGAAAAAGCATTTACAATACTGACACCACCTTGTATATATGTGTTAATGACTTCTACAAGACCTTCTTTGTTTTTTCTAAGATAATTCGTAAGTTCATCAAGCATTGTTTTGTTTTTTTCACCAAATGAATCAAATACAGACAGAACAATTTCTTTAAGCATATTTGTTGCAGCATGCAATGAAGTTGCTAAGTTATCAACTTCGTAACTCATTTTTGATTGAATTAAACTGCTGATTGCACTGCTTAAAGATAAACCTTTTTTAATTTTTGCATTAACAGATGCAATCGCTTCATCAAGACTAATTCCAGAAGTAGCTGCAACAGTTCTAAATATTTCTTCTAATCCAAGTTGTTGCTCTAAGTCTTTTTTCTGAAAACCACCCTGTGGTCTTTTTTCATTTCCCATTTTACTCATCATTTTTTCAATATCGTCTTGGAGTTTGATTTTGATATTCGCAAGTGCTGCATACACACTTGCAAACATTACTCCAACTAATATTGTAGATGCAAATCCCTGAATCATTGCTGAATATTTTGAAAGCCAATTACTTGATTCTGCAAGATGCTCTTTCTGTTTTCTTATTACAGCATCAATAGATTTTTGATAATTTTTTTCCATATCTTCAACAGCTTTAGATATTTTTTTATTTGCCTGTACTTGCGTTTCTGCATATTGAGTATTTAGTCTTGAACCCATAACATCGGTTGAATTTATTTTAGAGTTTTCAATACTTCTCAACGTTCTATCAAATTCATGAACCATTGCACCTGATTGACCAAATTGCTTTACATAATTATCTTTCAATGCATTTACTCTTGCTGATAATTTATCAAGTATAGATAATTGATCTGTATGCACTTGTTGTATTTTAGAACCAACACGAACACTTTCTTCTCCGTAATTTTTTGTATTGGTAATTATCTTTTCTATTGCTGTAGCTTGCCTATCGATACCTTTTAATGTTTTTCCATCAGCCCCTATTAAAGCTGTTTCAGCTGCACTTAACTCATTGATTGCTTTGGTTGCTTTTGTATATGAATCGCCAAAATCATTTGCTTCAAATAATGTAGTGCGAAAAGCCTCTAAAGTCTCTCGATGCAAACGAACTTTTTGAAGTTCACTTTCTCTAAGTGTTCCGGTAAGTTTTAAATCTTCATTGTATTTTTTTTGAGCAAGGTTTAAATCAGACATACTAGATTCTAATGCAATGTTTTGTTTTGTTAAATTAAAATTAGTTGGATCTTCCTCTGCACTTATCTTTGCTTGTGTAAGTTTTTTTTCAGCTGTTCGTAAGGCTGGTTGAAGATCTCTATAAAGAGGATTTTCCGCAGTTACTTCTGATAATTTTTTAACTTTAGCTATTTGTTTATCAATTTGTTTTATTACTTCGTCCCTGTGATCCATATCTTTTACAAAAGAATCTGTGTTCACCTTGCTATTTGATATAGATACTCGTTGTTGAGCTTCTAAAGCTGTATTAATTTCTTGTATTTGCCTAAGAGTTACCGCATTATCTGTGCGAGTTTCTAATTCAGCTACTTTCCCAAGACCTCTTTTGACATCAGTGTAAAATGGAGATCTTGTGTCTATTTCTGTTTTGATTGCTTGTTCTTGAGCTGTTTTATATTTTTGCAAAGCGGCTATTGTCTTTTCTTTTGCTTCAACAATCTGAGCTTCAACTTTAACACTTTCAACACCAAATTCTTTCACCTTACTTTTTACAGATTCTATTCCACCCATCTGACGCGTAATAAATGTTGAATCATCGGAAGTTTCAACCATTGAACCTATTGCTGTTAACGCAGAACGTTGACCAGTAAGTTGTTTATAAAAATCAGATCCTGGTTTTTGTATATTGATTAAATCAGTTAAGCTATCTTTTTCTTTGGTAATTAAAGATAGTGTTTCTTTTCTTAATTTATTTGTCTCGGCAATTCCAATAGATCCTATTTTATCTACATGAACTGCTTTTTCAAATAAAGAATCAAGTGCTTGAGATTGATATGAAATATCAGAAAGTGTAGTAGCTGCTATAATCTTTGATTTTGCACCAACAATTTGTTCAGACATGCCGCCAATTTTATTATAAGCAAGACTACCTTTTTGATGAGCTTTTTGAGTATCTTCGAGGATTGTTAATAATGAAGTAGCTTTTTGAATTTCTATATCTTTAAGTCTTCCAATTGTTTTAGAAACATCTAAAGTATGAGCTTCGTAACTTTTTTGCCCAGAAACTAATTTCTCATATATATCTTGTTTTAACAAAGAAGCTATAGCTCCTTCAGCCTTTTTGATATCATTTGTATATTCTCGATATGTATTAGTTTTGTCACCAAAAGAAGCTACGTGAAGTGATCTTTTTGCGGAAGTTGATTCGATAAAAGAATTTAATTTTGCTACTTCATTTTTTGATTTTTGTAAGTTTTGATTAAAAGAATCAATGTCAGCAGGATTACTAAATTTTGTTTTATGTAATTCTGCGTTAAATGCTCTTAAGGATATAGTAGCGGTATTTATTTTAGTTGTCACACTTTCAAATAATTCATTTAATTTCACTATTGATTCAGAACCAGTAATTGACACCATAATATCAAGGCTTGTCATACCAAAACTTGCCATTTGGCGTTTAATTTCAGTTTGAGCATCTAAGAACTTTTTCTTAACCTTTGCAACTGCTACGTCTGCTTTAGCAAGTACACCGGTAAGATCAGTTTCAAACCCAGTTGAATCAAGATCTATAGTTAAGACTGCCATGGCATTGCATCCTATTTCTTATTACTGTTTGCTACATAAAGACCGTCAATAAACTGTATCCATTTAATATATTCTTCACGATCCTCCGTGTTGAATATTTGATGTTCATTGAGATAAGATATGATTTCACTGTAGAGAATATGCCCTACAGCGAAACCAGATTGACGTGATGTTGTTAATTCACTAAATGCAGAAAAATAGGGAATAGCGTCTGGAAAGAGTTCGGGTCTATTTACTAATTCAGGAATTATATGACCTTCATCTTCCATTCTTTCCAAAAACTCAAGTTTGTCACCGACCTTGAAATTAAAGGCCAGGACTTCCCTTAGTTTTTTTCCAGATCTTCTTCATCCTCCATTTTAAAAGTTTGCATGTCATTTGCAATTTCTTGAATCTGATCTTTGAGATCAGGATATGTGGTCAGCATTTCAATACAGTTTTCAACTGAATATGGAATCTCTTGTTTCTTCCTTACTGCACCGCGCCATCCCAAAACAATCTTGTGGGAAAGTGCATCAATTAAGAGTTTGTCGGCAAGTTCTTCAGAAAGATTTCCCCTACGAATTGCCTTCTGATAGGGCTTGGTGAGTTGTTGAAAATACTTTTTGTATTCAGGGTTTCCAATGCGAGCAATTGTAATAAAAAGTCCATCTCCAAAATCTTGTTCAATTCCATTGATTTCAGCATTCTTGTCGGTAAGATAATTTTTGTCCAGATCCATTATGTTTCTCCGTTATTAAGTTTATAGTTATTCTCACAGTATGAAGAAAAAATATTAATGTCAACATATTAATATATCTTTTTTACTTTATATATTGTTTTTAGTTTGCATTTATTGTTTGATTGATATATTGTTTTCTGTACACACAAGGGGGTGTATATGATACGAATAGCTTTGACACAAGGGCAGTCTGCAATTATTGACGATGAAGATTATGAAAGAATCTTAAGAAGTCGCTGGTATGCACGGTATAGCAAATTTACTAAAAGTTTCCATGCTGTCAGGACTGGGAATAAATCAGATGGTGCAATGCGAAATAAAACCATTATGATGGCAAGAGAGGTGATGCGTACACAAGCAGGTGAGACTTGCAAGCATGTTTCTTCTGATACAATGGACAACCGAAAAGCAAATTTGGTTAATTATGTGAAAGGGGAGGGATTTGGGACTAAGTGTGAAAAAATAGAATCTTTGTATATAGGTGTTGAATTAAAAGAAAGTAAGAAAGGCAATGTCTGGAAAGCCTTTATTGATACAAAGGATAGCAAGAAACATTTAGGAGAGTTTGTTTCCGAGATTGACGCAGCACTTAGAAGAGATGAAGCAATGTTTAAATTATATGGTAGCTTTGCACCGTTGAATTTTAGTTGTAACCTTGATTTGCATAAGTTTATCTACAGGAACAAACTTTGACATTTGTTCCTGTAGATAAACTTTAAACAGTTAATAAGCTATTCGGTCGATTTGAATCGTACAGTTGGTTACAGAATCATACAATGCTCTAAACGTCATCTGCTCCATGATATCCTGGTTAGAGCCACCAATGTTAGTCTTGTCTGTTTCTATCTTGATACGTGGAAGAGTGATAATATACCCTTTCCCTGTAGAATCAATAACCCTGAATGATAAAGCCGATTCAGTTCCGTTGATGTATTTAAGATAGAGACTCTTATCAAAGAAGTATGCAGCAAGACTACCGGTAACATCACACTGGCCTACGCCGATGTCGCAAGCTTCCTTTTGTCCGATGCCTTTAATTTGCCGCAGGTTGTTGTTTAGCGAAATATCAACACCCTGAATCAAGCAGTTGGCGATGAGAGCGAACGGTTTGCCTTCGAATACGCCGCCTACGTTTGATGTGGCATTAAGAACCGGGGTTGTGGTTGCAAGTACAGATGTCGAATTATAAGCGGTAAGATCGGTGACGCCAGGTCTTGCTCCCATAAATGCAAAAGATCCAGTCAAAACAGCATCTGATTTGGCGCTGAGAGACATCTGGCTTACAATCATACCGTGATACTGGAAGAAAACATTCGTTGCAGTATCGCTATTGACAGCAATCTTCTTTTCAAATGCAAACGATGTCTCAGTAATACCATTTCGGATTACGGAACCCAATATAGTGATAGCAGTTCCAGCAGCTTGAGTTGTAAGTGCCGGTGTACCAAAAACCTTTATGACTGAAGCAGATGTTTTTTCAAAAACTCTAAAATAATTCATTGTTGATGGAGTGCCAATGCCTTGAACTGCTATCCATTGTCCAACAGATACATGTGTAAATGAGTTTGTTGCGCTATTCGTGATAGTTGATGCCGACATGTCGGAAGAAATAGTAGTGGACGAACTGACTGCAATTTGCGTTGACCATTCGCCATACATTGCACCAGCAATGAAATCATCGAATGTTTGAGCTGAAAGCTCGAAGTTGAATCCACCGGAAGTCGAAGCACCCGTTTGGATTAAGTCGGCGGCAGACCTGTCAGCTCTGATTTCTTGCGATGCGGTATTTGTGATATCGTATGAAAGAGATTCGCTTGTATAACGAAGAATGGTTAAGACGTCTGTGTTAACAGCCAGTTCATTATAGTCAACCTCTTTCCTATAAGCAAGTTGTGCTAAGTTACTATCAGCCATAATATGGCCTCCCCTGTAGATTGTTAATCTTTAGCAATAATTTTATTTTTATGGAGAGTCTGGCTTCAGCCTTTAATCTTTAGCATTCCTGCTACTCAATGACGCTATCGTAAAAATAACTGATGTAGAGTACTGTTAGATACCATTCACCAATTTTACCAGTTTTCATTGTTTCATAAGACCTACAAGTAATATTGTTAAATTGCTGTCCAGCAAAAAGTTTTGCAATGTTATCAATGTAGGTTCTTGTATTTTTTGTACCAGTATTTGATGGTACATATATTTCAAAAACAAGTAGGCCAGTGTGCCGGTACATTGGAACTTGTGGCAAACCTATTTGTTCTGAATTATCAGGTTCAATATTGAAAGCAATATACGGGGAACCTATAACCGGTGTAAAGTCTTTATTTTCAAACTTGATAGACGTAGATGTCCAATTGGTTTGTAAACGAGATTCAGTATATTGTCTTAATAGGTTTTGATTCATCTGAAGCTTTTATGCTTAGCTAAAAATTCATTAAGTTTATTGATGCCATAAACTTTTGATTTGGCAAATGGCATATAGGGTCTTGTATTTGACCAACCAAATGTTTCTATAAAATCTTGATAATAAACAAAATTTGTGATCGATATCTTGTCGTATGGTCTGTTAACTTTAAAATGTATATTTGCTGTAACGCCACTATTAGGAGAAAAATTATATCTTTTAAACTTACCAGATCGTGTTACTTTATTATTTGCAAAATTAATACCTAAAGTATTATTTCTTTCTCCAACTTTAAAATTTGTCTGATAAATAAAATAACCAGTTGATGTAGTTGTTTTATCTGGTCTTGGAGAAGTTTCAAGAAATTTTTCAGCAAAACTATTTATAAATACTTGTTTTGCACTTACAAGTTCAGCTTCAACTTCTTTTTTAAAAGTAATTAAATCTTTATGCATAATTACACTCTTACCTGTATTTCCCACATTGCTTCAGCAGGATCTATGTCTTTATTAATGACTTTGTATACCACTGAATCAATAGTTATATAGTCTGTCATTTTTGGAATCACAGGTGATAGAGATACACTTGGTATCAATATTTTTTTATCTGTCGTGAAAATTTCATACTTAGCGTGTTTTAATTCTTCCTCGGTGTAACTTGTTATTACGCATCTTACTGGTGTGTCTGTAAAATCTGATTCCGTGTCTTCACCTGTTGATGGATCGTATGCTTGCGCTCCAGTACTATGATATATTGCATCTTTTGCGATTGTACCAAGTGCTGTAATAACTTTTGGCATTAAATTTTGTATTGATTCTCTAAGTCCCATTATCTGACCAGTCGTCTTTGACCTGAAGTATAAATATTGCCATATGGTTTTATGATTGTATAAACAGATAGCGGAATGATACGAGAAGCAGAAGAAGAGGACGTGCTTTTGGATTCGCCAATACTGGATTTTAAAGTAATCGATCCAACCTTTATTTCTTTGAAACCTTCCAGGTCAGCAGACCCAGAATTTCCCAGATCATTGTTGGCATTTGCAAGTATGTCTTCCTGATACAGTCGATAAGCATACTCAGCAGTTGCGTTTGCGATCCATATTGGCTTTATCGTCATGTCAATCGGCCAGTTTTCAATATCAAGAATGCCATTTCGAGGACAAGCGCGTGATTGTGTTATTGATACCTTTGATCCATCCCATATAAACAACTGATCAAGAAGACTGGTTGCCCAAACAAGTAAGGCTGTTTTTGTTTTAGTAGAAATAACAGCAGGACTCAGCCAATCAGCAGAATGATATCTGCTTTCATGATATACATTCGACTCTGCAATTGTGGAATATGAATTTGCAGTAGGCGTTCCCCAGGATGCATCAAGAACAATAGACATGATTATTCCTCAGTCTTACTGGAGTTTCTTTTTGTAGTAATGACCGGTTCAGATTTTTCTTGCTCAGTATATACAGGCTCAGGCTTCTTCGCTATTTTGGGAGCGTATTCCATAAATTTAAAGGCTTCGTAGTCTTCAGTGTTTACAATGATGAAGGTATCAGGACCAGTTTGAACCTTGATGGTTGGAATTTCTGACATTGTTTTAATTCCTTATGCTTGGCACTGAGCCAATATAGGGTATGTGTTATATTCTAAGATACAAGAAGGTATCATTATTTCTTCTGTTAATAAAGTAATTTGTTTTTGTTTTCTTTTATTTTCATGAAAAAGTTTTGCAGATATAGAGCGTTGTAGCTTTTCTTTTTCAGTTTGAATTCTACCTGTATTATAAGTGTTGCCCTTATTGGCTTTACGCAAAGCTTCTTTGTTTACTTTAGACATGGTTTTGTTTAAAGCCAAGTTATATTCCCTTAATTTTTGTCTTGTTTCTTCGGACACAATTGTTCCTTTTTTAGCTTCGGATATTTTTCTTCTTGTTTCTTCTGGTATAATTTTTCCAATTTGAAATTCTGAAATTTTTCTTTTTGCTTCTTCTGTGTGTTTATTACCTAAGTGTGCTTGGCGATTTAATTCTTTTGATAATTCTGAGTGCCTATATCCAGTATTTGCTTTGCGTATTTTTTCTATATGTTCTGGAGATAATTTTCTACCACGTTGAGACAGCTTGGGCTTACCAAGTTGCCATTCACTCATTTTTTTTAATGTTTCTTCTGTTCTTTTGACACCTTTTGAAGCATTTCCAATTCTTTTTTTAGTATTTTCAGTATGTTTATAACCACTACAATTTCCAGTAACTTGTAATATATTATATAATGAAAAAATTTTCTTATAAGTATCGATACATTCTTGTTCAATAATTAATTGTGTTTCAAGCGTACATTGTTTAAGAAAAATAAATTCAAAATCTGTTTTATTGTACTTATTCCAAGATCTTTGAAGATGTTTATTAGGATGATATTTTGTATTTAATTGATAGTAATGTTGTTTTAATCTTCTTTCTACATTGTTAGAGCTTCCTATGTATATCTTATTATTGATTCTATTTACAATTGCATATATACCAAAACACTTTAAGTTTTTTACATTATCTTTAATTATTATTTCCATAACATTTTCCCTATATTAGAATTTTTAGTTATCAAGAAAAGATTCTCATGTTCTTTCCTTGATAACTAATTGTTCTTATATGATATTATGAAAATAATGTCAATATATTAGTTTTTAAATTATTAACATATTGATTTAATTGGTTTAATTAAATTAACCATAAATTCTACACGCCAATTCAGGGCGAACGCATGTCGCACCATACAGGAGGTCGTAAGCAAAGCGTGTTTCACGATTGCCTCGCATAACTTCCAAGCGCAGAGCAATACCGGATACAGGATCTACAACACTTTCGATGATGTTGCCACCCATTTCGATAGAATCGGTAAGGGGCCGAGAAACAAAGGCAAAAGCATCACGATGGAAGGCCAGATTGATTACAGCAGAAGAGCTTGCAGCACCA
>CAZOHR010000109.1:0-10549 GCA_964579045.1 uncultured Bacteroidales bacterium
CCGGAATATGATTCGTTGTGTGCAATAAAGTTAATAAGCTCAATATTTGCATTTACAGCATCAGAAAGTAAAGCATCGCCAGCATCAATACTTAATAGTACTTTTTCAAGTTCAATATAGTTTTCCATTTCGATTCTGTAGTTTATGTCTTCATTAACCAAAGATAGCTTAATTTCATTTAAAGTTGCACCAGCCTCTTCAAAATTTTGGTTAAAACGATAAAAATCAACAAGATGAAATTTTGATTGCAGGTTGTTGTCGTTTTTTAAAAATTGTACCAAGGCTGTTTTTTCTGTTGGAATGGAATCATTGTTAACAGCAGAATTATACATTTCGTTGATTATTAATCCTCTGTTTTGTTTTAAATTAGCAATTTCAATCTGCTTTTTGTCACGGTTATTAACTCCATTTTGCTGACTCTTAACAATTTGCTTTAGTGTAGAGTTCATTTCCATATTATCAACTTCGTTACGAACAGATGCTGGTAATGGACTATTTTCAAGGAGAGCATTTGCTTTAGCAAATTGATTGCTTGAATTATTTTGCATGTAAGTAATGGCAACCTCATCAGAAATATAGCCATCTAATTCTGCAATATCAAGAGCAACTGAAATAGAATTGTCAACATTCATTGTCTCTGTCTGACTTAAAAGAAAATATGTGTTTCCATCATCGGTAGCTTCTTCTAATTCAAACTCCTTAAGCATTATTTCTGTATCGGTTTGTTCGATTATTTCACTTCCATCTGCAATAGACATTCCCTTTATTATAACTCCACCATCAGTTTCTTCGCAATGCGTTTCACTAAAATATAGAGATCCAACATTATTTGACACTCTATTGTTAGTATAGCTGCAAATTACACTTGGTACACCAAGTACAGCATCAATCAATTTATGTGTACCGTCAGAATGACTATAATATTGATAAAGAGGAATCTCCCAGTAGCTATTAATCGGAACTTTCACATAAAAGTCTCTGGCTAGATTTGATCCGTAATGATCAAAAGTATTTCCTGCATAATCGCTTCCAGAACTAGCACCTTGTTCTCCCTGAAACTTACGCATGTTTCCATCAATTACAGATAAGGCATAAGGATTGTCGTCGAAATTATTGCAGCGGAATTCTAACCCCTGTTCACCAAATTGAGTTCCACTATTATAAACATAGTCAGAATTCTTTCCCATTGCTACAGCCGCACAAGACTGAGTATAACCGCTAATGTTTAGGAAAACATTATCTTTAACTTTAACAGCATTTGGGCCTAAATTGTTAAACTGAACTCCAACAACTCCGTTTTGTATGGTATTTTCTTCGAACATATAAAGAGTGTTGTTAACACCGTTACCATAAACATAAACAGAGTATGGTGTTCCTGTACCTGCTCCAAAATTGTAATCTCCATCAAAATCGTTTTCGGTAATCTCTACTGATACTCCAGAAGTAGAATACACACTCTTATAATTATTGGTAAATTGATTGTCTATAATTCGTGGGGTTCCAGATGTTAGGTTACAACCGTAATACCATCCTTCTGTATGACAGTGTTCGAGCTTAAAGCTTGATGAAAAACTTCTAATAGCATAACCTCTCGAGCCTGCTGCAATATTTGATCCACGGCTGTTTGTGAAATCGGAGAAAGTTATATTGATTCCTTTAACTCCAGATAGGTTAATCATATAAAGAGGTGTGTTGCCGTTGTTAAGGGCATCGTTTATAACAAAATTTCCTAATTGTACGAAGGAGGTATTATAAGGAAATGTGGTTTGATATGAGTAAGGGAGGAAGCTAATTCCAGTTTTATTATTAATAAAGTCTCCAGCATAAATCTTACAAATTGCTCCACCTTCTACCGTTACACCAGTTATTGCATTTGAAATCTCGGAACCTGCCGCCATGCTTAGTGTGCCTTGTGTTGCAGGCGTTTGGGTAGCCCCTGAATTACCTTCAAGATATACTCCGTTCCACATACCGGTCGGGTTACAGGTCGTTTCAGCGCTGAGTTTTGTCCCAACAAGTCTTAACGTAGAACCTATGTTTACTAAGGCTTTTTTTCCATCAGCAAAATAAATTTCCATATTATTTAGCTGAACATATTTTCCAGAAGGAATAATAAAATCTTCATCAAAATAAACTATTCCATATTCACTTCCAAAAGGATTGTTTGCCGCCCCTGGAGACCAACTAACCGATGAGCCAAAGCTGTTCCAATCTGGTTGCTCAGATGCAAAAACCGGATAACCTGTTTCGTAATCGGAGTTGTCTATTTGGTGATTGAAGACATAGCGTTTGTAGCGAACCTCGGGGTTAATCTTGAAGTTTACTGTCCACATTTTTTTTACAGTTAGAGAGTTAAAGCAATTATTTGATAATGTTGTGGTTGTTGGACTATTAGGGTTGTTAATACTAGTAAATGTCCCAGTTTCTGTTACCTCATCGTGTCTGACTAGATACAATTTCCCATCTCTAAATAATTCAATATGTGTGTCTCTAAAATTATCTGTTGTTGATTCGGAAACTGTTGAGAATGAGGCAGGTATATCTCCGCCGTTATTTGTTAAATTTGTGATGTCAAAATAGTTTATCCCTGGTGCATCATAGAATGTAAAATATAAATAATCCATATTTGGAGAACATTCCATACCTCTTATGATATAGTCAGTATCATAATTTGTCCAATGAAACATGAAATTTTGGGAAGATATTTGGTCAAAGTTCCTTGGAAATTTTGCAAAACTAATTTTATTATATTTGAGATTATCGTTATCCGCAAGTCTGCCATTAAAAATATAATAAATAAAATTGTTTTTTGTAAATAAGACTATATCTGGTCTACTGCTCAATGACTGACCAATCTTTGGCGAAGCTATTACAAGAGGTTCTGTTGAAGTTGAATATCCTACATATAGTTTCTTGTAAGAGGTATTTATAGATTCCCCTATTTCAAAAATGTACATATCATAGGATGAATGTAATACCAATAAGTAATTTTCATATTCAGCATCATAATCAGTTATAGTAACAGATAAACTATTGTCATCATCGCATCCACTCTCTATTTGATCAGTTGATAGTTCAAATTCATCAGATAGCAAAACATCCATATCAGTATAGAATGTTATTTTTCGATAATATAAGTTAGGTATTATATCATTGTCATCTTGTGAGTCTTCACTGTCGCGCATAGTGTAAAAGATATAAAATTCGTTACATGAATTTGGTACAGGGACAACAATAATATTATGGTATATGTGTTGTGGAGAGTTTGCGTCATTTGGATTGTATTGATCATGCAACAAACAGTAACCATTAGTGAACTGGTCATCTTCTATTCCATAGCCATTTTTATCGTATATGTAATTATCTACAATAAAAAATAAAAGATTGCCACTTTTGTCATTAATAACTTGATGTGCAAACAATGGTTGTTGTCCCAAATATTTTTGCTGCAGAGGGAAGTCATCTGTGCTTGCAGCTGAATTGAACTGTATTTCATTAGCGGGATTATAAAGGTTCGGATAATTTGGATCAAAGATATGATAAGGAAGGCTTTGTATTATTGGAATTGAATTGTTATTGTTTATTTGATTCATATAGACGTTTGGTGCAGTATGAAATTTAGGTTGGCAGTAAGCTGTAGTTGTGAATATTGCAATTAGAATAAATAGATGGAATATATATGATATTGTTTTCATTGTGTTTAATTTAAATTTTTACTAAAGTTATTTGATACAGACGACTGTATGTCAATTAGTTAACGAACTGTAGCTCGTATAAAATGTGGTTTTCGCTTTAGTGTTGTTTAAATTAATAGCGTATATTTGTTTATCTTTTATTACGGGAAGAGTGTGGGGGGGCGAGCCCTGCGCTCTTTTCTTTTTGTATGACATTTTCGTTCAATTGTCGTTAACAAATATAATAATTTAGTTTTGGTACTTTCTTCTGGAATAGGGAAATTATACGAAAATGTAGATAAAATAATAGAGGGGGGGGGGGTAAACTACTTAATATGAGATAGTTAGAGATTGGGGCGTTTGTACAGTTTATACAAAATGCATATTGTAAGTTATCTGGATGTAGAATGTTTCGTTTGGTAGAATTAAAGTAAAGATTGTGATTTATTACTTTATTGTTAATTATATAGGTCATAGATTGTTAAACTGCGACCTCCTTAATTCACAACAATTCGCTCATTTAAACAATTAGTTCCGCTTACATAACTTATAATGTAAACGCCAGCAGTTAAATTCAAATTAAAATCTTTTTCTGTATTAGATTTTAGAAGAATTCCTTGATCTACAATTCGACCTTGTGTATCGTAAAGTTTATATTCGGTATCTGTTGTTGCTTCGTACTTTAAGATAAAACTACCATTGTTAGGATTTGGAAATATTTCTGCTCTCAATACATTTTGCAATTCTGTCATAACAAATTCTTGTACGGTAATTATAAACTCGCAAGTTTGTGTACAATTTGTTGATGGGTCAGTATAGGTATATACAACAGTAAAGTCTCCAATTCCACTTGTTGTTGGATCGAAATTGGTAACAGTATTTCCTTCAATTGAATAATCGCCATTTTCGGGACTTGCATCTTCTAAAATAAATACAGGTGTTTGGTCTGTGACTGTTATGTTTGTTGGGCATGTTAAAACTGGCAATTCATCGACGGTAATTGAAAAATCGCAACTTAATGTTTCAAAAGTATAAGTAATAATATGTGAACCGACGCCAGCAGATTGAGGACTAAAAACTATGCCAGTGACACTATTTCCCGAATATATTCCACCCTCGGGAGTAGCTCCACTTAGATTGAAGTCTGATGCATTGGCGCAAACAGAAAAATCATCAGGACAGTTTACAACAATAGGTTCAAATACAGTGATATTATAAATGCATGAATTTTCGCAGTTTTCGGGATTGCTTATATATGTGTATGTTACTTGATACTCGCCAACACCATAAATATTAGGGTCGAATGTGCTAATTTCAATTCCATTAATATAATATATACCTCCACTTGGACTAGCTCCAGATAATGATATTGCGTCGTCGTTAACAGAGATTATAATATCAGCAGGACAAGAAACAACTGGGATGTCGTTAACAGTAATACTAAACTGGCATGTTTCGCCAAAGAAATCGTAAGTAATTGTATGATTTCCAATGCTAGCTAAAGACGGGTTAAAGTAAACATTATCTTCAACACCAGCACCAGTAAAGGTTCCTCCAGTAGGATCTACACCTGTAAGCTCGAAAGGAGCTTCGTTTAAACAAACGGACAAGTTACTCGGACAATCAGGAACAATAGGTACATCCTGAATAACAGCTCTCACTCCATCGGAAGTGTATATTGCTGTTTGCAGACCTGCCCCATTTTCGGCTTTTACCGAAATATAATAAAGTTGGTCGTCAACAAGCGTTACAGAAGAATTTACAAATAAATTGGAGTTTCCATTATCTGTCCAGTTGATAAAATTGCTTGCACCCGGGCTTGTTCCAACTGCATAATAATATTTTGCGATGCCAGAATTTAAGTCAATAGCATTTGTCCAGTTTGCAGAGATTTCGTTAAGATTATATGTGGTATCGATATCGGTTCCGTAACCATCTTTTACTGTGAAAGATGATGGAACAGTCCAATCAACATCAAGACTAAGATTTTGTGTTGTAGAAATATTCTGAGCCGAATCGGTTACAATGGAATTTATCTTTGCCCCAAAAATATTGCTTGCAGGATTCTGATATCTTATCATAGAATTTGCATCACCCACACTGATTGCCGAACTTGCATTTCGGGTGCGAAAAACATTAAGATTTTTAACGCTCATTTCACAATTTCCTGAACGGAACGATACATATGAATGATTGGCATGAGTTGAACTGTTAAATGGAGTTTCATCTTTCCATTCTCCAGCTAACAAATTGTTTATGTAAACAAGATTGTCTCCTGTAATACGATCGTAAACCAACTTTATATTGTACCAAACTGATGGTTGAATTGTAATTGGAACAGATTTTTCGAGGGTAAACACATTACCTGTTACTTTGTAAAATTCTAACATTTGTGTGTTGTCGCGAAACCAAATAAAATATGAATTTCCTCTGTTATCTAGAGTGGGATCGTCGCAGAAATAGTGGAACCCAAGTCGTCTGGTAAGGTTTGATCCGCTGTATTTCATGTCAAATTCATACAAATATCGGTTGGACAAATCTTGTTTTAAATAGGTGTGAATATTTGTATTGGATAAACTCTGGTTTGTTTGAACCAAAACACCTGAGTTTATTTGCCATGTGCCGGTTTGAGACGTCCATTCTGAATTTAGCGTATTAAGAGAGTCGCAAATAAAACCAAACTCTGGATTTGCAGTCCACTTTGTGCCAGTATTATCACAAACCTGATAAAATCTTTTTTCGATTCCACTCAAAAGGTCAGTATCCGTAAAGCTTGCTGTAAAATCGTTGGTCTGCCATTCATTTACAACACTTAATGATGTTGTAGGTACTGTCCAGTCAACATAAATATTCTCGCTAGCTGATTGTGACCACAGATTTGCATTGTCGATTACCAAGCTTCTAATTCTACCAGCATCCTGTGCACTAGAAGGACTCTGATATCGTATTTCGTTTGTAGTTTCAATTCCAAGACTAATGTTTTCGGTACTTGTACGGCTGACATAAACTTTAAAATCATCGTATTCGGTAGTACATTCGCCTGTACGTAGCGAAATCGCATTTCCCGATGTTAGAGGAGCAGCATCTGTTGTTGTTATGGCTAGATTGTCATTTATATAACAGCTTATTTCGCCAGTTGTAGGGTTTAGAATTATTTTTACATCGTACCAAATATTGGGGTCAATAGTATAGTTGCCTGTAACATACCATCCACCACCAGTGGAGTAAGAATTGTTAACATATTTGTATAGTTGAACCGTATTGTTGTCGGCTCGTAGATATACCATATATGAATCATCACGGCCGGTTTGAGTTGCATCGCTACAGAAAAAATGAATTCCAGAACGACGATTTGTTCCGCTACCCGAAATGTTTTGTTGCCAGTGGTAAAGATAAATATTTCCAGCGGTTTGGCTAAGCGATGCATAAATATTGGTATTTGTATTGGTTTGGTCCGATTGCAATAAATGTCCAGCTGAAATTGACCAGGTTCCACCGCCTGTTGGAATTGTCCAATCTGGATGGATTGCTGTGCCGAAGTTGTCATTAAAAAAACCAAAATCATCATTGGCTCTCCACTCGGTTCCATTATAATCCATAACTTGATAAAATGGATATTTAATTCCAGAACCACTTGCACCATCATAATCAGTAAAATCTGAAACAAAATCGTTTTGTTGCCATTTTCTATTTACAGAAATATCGGTTGTGGGAGGAGTATTGTCGGATACGCAATTCCAAATCGCCTGCCAGCCATTGCTTGCATTTGCACTGTTTGAATAAAACTTAACAGTTAAATCTGGTCCGCTCGAAGAAACGTTTCCAGGAGAGTTTGTACCAGTATAAGTTCCAATTATTGGAGAAGCGTCAGAGGCCCCATTGTATAACCAAAGAGTATCGCCAGTACTGTATAAATCGAAAGATGTAAAGTTTAATGATACCGATGATGCAGCATTAGGAGAAATGGTGTAAGTAAAATCTTCAAGATTATTGTATGTGCGGGTAGGACCACCTAAATCCCATATGGTATCGCTGCATGGAACTATTGCACAAGTGGTAAATTTGTCTTCGATGGCTTGCCAAAGTTCAGAATAGCCATCGTCGTATCCCAGAGCCCAGATTCCGATTCCGCCCAAATCGCGAATATTTACTAAATCGTATCTTTTCTTTAACGAAACTTCATCATCAACAAAGCACTGACGCCATTCTGTGCCTGTATTGTATGAGAAATATGGAGTGAAACTGTTGGGTTCCCATTTTTTTGTACTGTATGTTCCAGGATTGTTACGGATATAACTGTACGTGCGAGAACTGATATTTGCAATTGTGGTTGAAGGAACAGTTCCAGATGTTGTTGACCATTCGCGGCCATAATAGGGTAGGGCAAGTATCAGATTTTGTGGTTCCACACCCGAACTTTCGTAAAACGTAATGGATCGTGATAGATTTCTGGCATAGCTTGTTTCGAATGTATAAAGTGGGCCAACAGGACCAGCAGTCGTGCTTCCAGCATAATAATAATCGTAACCCATTATTATAAACCAGTCAACATAATTTATCAGAGCAGGAATGTCCCAAACTATACTCCAATCTACTGCGGGTAAATCGATGCTGACGATGATTCCTGGAATTGCCGTTTTAACAGCATTAGAAAGTTGAATCATAAAAGCTGTTAAGTTGGCTTTTTGGGCAATTGGAACTGCTTCAAAATCTATATTTACACCGTCAGCGTTACGGGCTTGCAAGGCAGAAATCAAATTGTTAATCATTGCAGTTTTTGCTGCCGAATTTGTTAAAAATGTAGCATGATCTTCCATTAGCGTAACGCATAAGTGCACTCTCACTCCATTATTTTGTGCTGTGGTAACAGATGCAGCAGTTGCCCAGCTATTTGATGTAATAACTGCTCCAGAAGAGGTATTAAATTGCCAGTCGAAGTAACAAAAATCCGATATTAAGTTCCAGTCGTAGCTTCCATAATAATCGATTGAATTGTTCCATGATGGATGAAATCCGAATACTTTACGGTTGAGGTCGCATGCTTTTGTAGAGTTTTGTGCTGGCAAAACAATGTTGTTTTCATTGGTAAGAGGAAATCCGTTTGGATAAAGGTTTTTATAATATTCGGATTCTTCTTGATGAATGGATTTGTGTTCCTGACCAAAGCATAGAGCAGTAGCCGACAGTAAAACAGAGATAATGAGTAAATATCTGCGCATTGTAAATGGTTTAAGTAATTGATTAACAGTTGCAGCAAAGATATGAATTCTTAATTACTTTTAAATGTAATTATTATGGTAACTATTTATGTCTCAAATTAATTTTATAAAAGGTAAGGTCTGTCCGACTACCGCTACCAACTACCAACTACCGTTACTACAATCAAATACCTATGTTCTGACCTAATGCCTAAATAATTACTTAATTTGCAATACTTAGTTACTAGTCTATCTCAATGTCATATTTACTAAGCAGTCCAACTACGTCGGGCAATGAAAACTTTGCTTTCTTAATTCGGTTAACTTCGGGGTCAAAGCTGTAGTTTGTCGCAGTGCGAAAGTCGGTGAATTCGAGAATGCTGTTTTCGAAAACACTGCCAGATAAATCGCAATTTGAGAATATTGAATAGGATAAATCGCATTCGGTAAAGTCTACTTCTTCCAGAACGCAATTTTTGAAATAAGTTTTTTTCAATTTTAGTTTGTAAAACGATGAGAGGTTTAGGATACATTTGTTGAATGCCACAGTAAAAAGAAACTCGTTGCAATTTTGAAAATGTAATCCTAGCATTTTGCAATTATTAAAGACGGCATCTTTGAAAGATGTCTTCGTAAGAATTGCAAGGCTCATGTCGCATGAGTTAAATTCGCACTCCGAAAAGCATATTCCCGACAAATCGGTTCCATTGAATTTGCAATTATTAAATATGCAGTTTTCGTATTCAGCCAATTCGGGGATGGATGCGGTGAAATCGACTATTTCGAAGGTTTCGTCGGAGATAAATTTTTTATCCATAAAGATTATCGTTTTTTTGTTACCACGCTACAGTTAAAACTATATCTGCCAAAACTGTATTGTTTAATGTCGTAGTTAAGTTTGTCGAGGTATTTTTCAATAAAGTCAAGATCTGGGGCATAATGGAAGCTTCCTTTTGGCTTAAGCGATTTTAATATCTCCATATATTTTACGGCATATTCTTCAAAATTACCGTCTTCGCGGAGGTGGTTATGATTAAAATGGTTAGAAAAACCTAGATTACTAATTATTGTACCCCATTTGTTTACGCCATAATCGAATTTAAGCCAATCGGAATTAGACAAATTTGCTTGGTCAAAATTGCATACATCGATGCCGAATGCTTCGATATTATTTTTACGTAGAAAATTGACCATATTTCCATTTTGGCCACAACCAATATCTAGGACAGGTTGCAATAATGACGATATATCGATATGTAGAATTTCTACTTGCAAATCGGGAGTATACTCAAAACATGGAACTTTTTCAATTTCAACTTCCGAGATATCGTACATTTTTTCGGCAAAAGGGTTTGTGCTTAAAAGCCAGCTCTTGAGTCGTTGATAATGCTCTGCCGAAATTTTTTCGGTTGTCTCAGTACCAGCTTTTAAATGATAAAGCAAAATTGAATAAATATTTTTTAGTTCATCTTTTGCTTCAGTATTAAAATAATAATACTGATTAGTTTTGTAAAACTCGGCAAGTACTTTCTCGCAAGAATATTCAATAAGTTTTTGCTCATTTTCAGGATCGAAATCTTTCAATTCCCCAATCATTTTAAGCGTATCTTGTATAAACTTAAAAGACTCGTCGGCCGATTTGTAGAGAATGTTTTTACCGCTATTGTGGCTTATCTG
>CAZOHR010000110.1:0-6820 GCA_964579045.1 uncultured Bacteroidales bacterium
AGAAATTTGTACGGGATGCTAAAATTCCACGTAGTGGATAAACATTAGAACAACAAACAATAGAATCCGCCGCGGCGGAAACAGAAGAATAATTGAACAACTGAACAAAAGAAATAAGAACAAAAACAAATAATGCAAAACTAGCCAAAGCCTAACAAACCTAAACCCAAAAACCATGAAATACACAAAGGAATACCTTGTAAACTCATACGAAACAGATGTAAATCTAAATCTAAAGTTAAACAGCATGTTTCAATGGTTTACCGAAATAGCCTGGGAGCATGCAAAATCGCTTGGAGTTGGTTTCGAGGAGTTAGCAGATACCAATCGAATTTGGATTTTGTCGGGAATAAGTTTGCAAATAAATAAATTGCCAAAATGGCAAGATAAGGTAAGGCTTGAAACCTGGCCTAGCGGAATTGGAGGGCTACACTATACCAGAGAATTTAAATTATATTTAGAAAACGGTGAAGAGCTTGCTTCGGCAGGTTCCACATGGGTTATTTTTGACAAGGTGCTTTCAAAACCTGTTACACCTATTGAGTTCGCATACCTCACAGAAATTACCAAAGAAAAAGCTATCGACAACCTATTTTCAAAAATAAGACCACGCAAAGATTTGTTTCCATCATTTAAAGAAATAGCTAAGCATACCGACATCGACATGCATAAACATGTAAACAACGCTGTTTATGTTCGATGGATCGAAAACTGTACTGGTGATATTTTTCCAAGAAGGATTAACACCCTTAAAATTCAATATCTCAACGAAGTTAAACTACACGACGAGATAGTAATCTTTAACGAAAAAACCGAAAACCATTACTATTGGGAGGCTAGAATAAATGGCGACAAATTGTGCTTTAGAGCTGAAGTAGGTTTGTATTAGGTCATTGATGCTATTTCGTTCTTTCGATTACCACTATCGCCATCGAGTCTAAAAACCATTCATAATTACAAATAAACCAATTTCTATCTGGGGGAAAATGGTCAATTTTAAACCAATAAAAACAAATAAAAAAAGCACCTCTCAAAATATTGTCAATATTAATTCAATGTCGTTTAGTTAAGTCTTTCAAGAAAGGATTTTACTGTTTTTACAAAATCCATCAAAAAAGTGTTAATGTCCTCTGGACAAAGGAGAGATTTTAGTAGTTGATTTCTTTTTACTGACGTTAAAGCCCTAGCGGGCTATTTTTTCTCTGAGTTTTTCTAATAAAGTTTGCAAACTAACACTCGTTTTTGTCCAGGGGACATAAACGTCAGTAAAAAGCTAAATCAAGCAGCACTTTTTGTCCAGCGGACATATACCTAAAATTGCTTAACTAAACGACATTGAATATTAATTCCCATAATATCAATTTAATCAAATATCAAAAAAATCAAACAGCAACAACCCTGAGAGCAATACCGAAGGGCATATCTTTAGCAAATTCCATCGATACAGTTATGATAAAAAATATATTATGCCCTCATTATATTTGGCATTGCATATTTTTCGTAATTTTACAACGATGAAAAAAGTAGCAGTCATAGTGTTTTTTCTAACAACCGTTTGGGGCTTGAGCGCTCAGGATATTGACCCTAATGGGTTTAACCGCTTTTACTATCCTAATGGAAATGTATCTGCAGAGGGTAATATGCGTGATGGTAAACCTGATGGATACTGGAAGAATTACTACGAAGATGGAACTTTAAAATCAGAAGGCAATAGGTTATATTTTGAGTTGGATAGTGTTTGGAAGTTCTATAATCCAGATGGTCAGATTATTAATTCTATTACTTACCGCCAAGATAAAAAAACTGGATATGCAATTAGCTATGATTTTTATTACACCGAAGATTCCTCAAAAATCTACTATCGGGCATCAAAAGAGCTTTTTGTAAATGGTTTGCGCGAAGGTCTGTCTTTTTATTACGACATAAGTGGATATCAAAAATTTACCTACAATTACAAGTTTGATAAGCGTACTGGCGAGGGTAAAGAATTTGATAAAAAGGGTACTGTTATTACTCTCTTTAGTTATTACAACGGTTATCTTGTCGAAACCATTCGCATAAATAGAACCGACGATAAAGGATTAAAACAGGGACGTTGGATTGATTTTTATGAAAACGGAAATAAAAAAACTGAGTATAACTATCTCAACGATAAATTGCATGGTATGCTTAGACAATACGATAATAGTGGAACTTTACTCAGCGAAACAAGATACCTTAATGGCGAAGTTTACGTTCCTCGTGTTGAAGATGAAATAAAACTAAAAGCGGAAGTAAAGAAATCGTATTTCCCAGATGGAAAATTGCAATACGAAGGTGCATTTATTAATAATATTCCTGTTGGAATACACAAAGAATACAACCAACAAGGAAAACTAATTACTGCAAAAGAATATACTGGAGCTGGGGAATTACTCGGTGAAGGTCTCTTCGACGAAAAAGGGTTACGAACAGGATTTTGGAAACTCTATGACCAATATTACAGCTATTTTTTCGGTGAGGGAAATTATTTAAATGGACAAAAAGACGGAAAGTGGATTTTTTATTATCCCGATGGCAAAACTGAGCTCGAAGGTTTTTATAGTGAGGGCAAACCAGATCGAGAATGGCTTTGGCTTTATCAAAGTGGCTCAAAAAAACGCGAAGAAGTTTATTTAAACGGAAAACGTGAAGGTTTATATGCTGAGTACGACTCTGCAAGCAATGTAATCTTGCAAGGTGAATATTTTGACGATGCTCGCGTTGGTGAGTGGGTTTATCAAGTAGGCGATATTACCGAAAAAGGAGCTTATGAACTTGATGAAAAAACTGGCGAATGGAAGCACTTTTATAACGAAACCAACAGACTAAGGTTTATTGGGGAATTTAAAGACGGTGACGCAGAAGGAACTCATAAATGGTTCTTTCCTGATGGAAAAGTCGAACTAATAGGCACTTATAGAGTTGGCAAAAAAAATAAAGACTGGAAAAGATACAACCCTGACGGCTCGCTGTACATGACTTTTACTTATCGAAATGATGAGCTTATAAAAATTGACGGTAAAAATTTGAAAAAAGCTAAGGGCAAACAGTAGTGTGAGATGATGTATTTTTCACAACATAGTATTTTTTAAAGAAACACCATATTGAAACCTAAAATAAATATCTGCGTATAAAATAATCGTATTTTATGCATTAACTGTGAAAAATAATTTGAATAGTAGTTTCTTTAGCGAAATTGTAGAGAATATTAATTTGGGGCTTGTTTTAATAAACCCAGACACCCTTATATTATATGCCAATGATTTTTTTCTTAATGCAACAGGCTACAAAAGTGAAGAAGTTACTGGAAACTATCTTGGTGAGTTATTTTTTATTCCAGATAAAGAGCAAAAAACAGCAATAAGACACAAATCTGGAAATCTCATTAATGTTTCACTCAAATCGTACTTAACTAGCGAAAAAAACACAATATTAATCGTTGACTTTCTTAACTTCGATTTAACGATTAAAGAATTTGATGATAGTTTTTTTAAACAAATGTTCGACATTGTTCCCGATATAATCTCTATCCATGATACCGAAAACCGAGTGTTATATTATAATAAAACAGGTCTCGATTTCTTGGGAAAAACAAATCAAGAAATTCTCGGAAAGTACTGCCACGAAATAAAAGGACTTCAGAGAAGCTCAGAAAATTGTCCTTCGAGTGATTGTTTAAAAACCGGAGAGCCTACAAAAACTATTAAATATGACGCAGAATTATTAAAATGGTTCGACATACGAGCTTACCCAGTAAAAGATAAATCGGGAAAAGTTGTTAAAATTATCGAACATCTTCGTGATATCACTAACCAGAAGCTGACCGAGCTGGAACTCGAACAGTCAAAGAACGAATGGCACGCTATTTTTAATGCAATAGGGCATCCAACAGTTATTCTCAGTCCTCAAAATAAAATAATTGAAGTAAATGATGCAGCGGAAAAATTACTGGGAAAAACCCGAGCAGAAGTTCTAGGTAAAAGTTGTTTTGAGATATTCCATAAAACTGTTACGGGAGACCGCCCAGCAAACTGTCCGATGACAGAAATGATTAAAAATCGAAAGTTTGAAGCTTCTGCAATGGAAATCGAAGACTGCGATGGCAAATTTTTGGTATCCTGTACTCCTGTTTTTGATTTAGCTGGGAATCTTTCTAAAGTAATTCATATTGCAATCGACATAACTTTACTCAAAGAAACGGAGAAAAACCTTCTCGAAAGTGAACATAAATTAAGTTTACTGATGGATAATATCCCTGGGGTTGCATATCGCTGTAAGCTAGATGAAGACTGGACGATGTTGTTTTTGTCGAAAGGCTGTAAAATGCTTACAGGATACGATCCCGAAGAATTCATCGAAAGCTTAGTAATTAAATATGGAGATATTATTCATCCCGAAGATAGGCAAAAGGTTTGGGACGGAGTAATAAAGAGTATTCCACAGAAAAGATCTTTCGTTTTAGAATTTAGAATTATTACTAAAGAGGGCAAAATTAAGCACGTATGGGAAAGAGGTAAAGTTGTTAACCGTGATGATGAGGAATATATTGAGGGAGTCATTTTTGACATTACCGAAAGAAAAAAAGCTGAAATTAACCTCCAGCTTAGCGAAGAAAAATATCGACTACTAATTCAGAATCAAAACGATCTCATTGTTAAAGTAGACCAACTAGGTAGATTTTTGTATGTGAGCCAAACATATTGCAAAACCTTTGGAAAGACAGAGTTAGAACTGCTAAACACCAACTTTATGCCAATGGTTCATGAAGACGATCAAGAGCAAACAGCGAAAGCCATGAGCACTCTCCGTTTTTATCCGCATACTTGTTATGTTGAACAGAGGGCAATGACCGCAAATGGCTGGCGATGGTTTGCTTGGAGCGATAAGGCAATATTAAATGAAGCCAACGAAATAATTGAAATTATAGGCGTAGGTAGAGATATCACAGAACGTAAAATCATTGAATTTGAACTTGTTAAAGCAAAGGAAAAAGCTGAAGAAAGCGACAAACTTAAATCAGCCTTTCTTGCAAATATGAGTCACGAGATAAGAACTCCTATGAATGGGCTTATCGGATTTAGTGAACTTATTTCACAACCTGGTTTGCAGGAAAACGAACGACTAAAATATGCCGAAATCATTAACTCTTCATGTAATCAGCTCCTAAAAATTGTTAATGATCTTATAGATATTTCGCAGATTGAAACTAAGCAGGTAATTATTCGAAAAGAAATCTTCGATATAAATGCACTGATTGATGAACTAGAGGAATTTTTCAGACCACAAATATTTAATAAAAATTTGAAGTTTATAAGTAAAAAACAATCTTCTCAAGCAATTTTTATCAGCAGTGATAAAACTAAACTTAGACAAATACTCACAAACTTATTAAGTAATGCTCTCAAATTTACTCAAACTGGAGCAATAAGTTTTGGCTATACTATTGAAGATGCAGTAATCAGATTTTTTGTGTCTGACACAGGTAAAGGTATTCCATCAAAGTTTCATGCAATGGTATTTGACCGATTCCGACAGATCGATAACGAAAACTGGGAATATGGTGGCACAGGCCTTGGCTTGTCAATCGCAAGAGCATATGTAGAAACTCTCGGGGGAAAAATGAGCTTGATTTCTGAACCAGATAAAGGGACTGAGTTTTATTTTACAATACCACTTGATACTTCATCGGGTTTTGATAAGAGTAAAACTCAGGTTTCGACCTCATCATTCAACCTAAACGGCGAAACTATTCTGGTTGCTGAAGATGAAAAGATAAATTTTCAGCTTATGAAGACAATCCTTATAAAAGCTGGGGCTGAAGTGTTGCATGCTTCAACAGGGTTTGAGGCAATAGAGATTGTTCAGTCTGGCAAGTATAATATTAGTATAATTCTGATGGATATTAAAATGCCAGGATTATCCGGTTCTGATGCACTATTAGAAATCAAAAAAACAAACCCAGAAATTCCGGTAATTGCTTGTACTGCTTATGCTCAAACCGAGGAAGCAAGCATGTTTTATGCTATGGGATTTAACGATTATATTCCAAAGCCAATAAATCGGCAAAATCTCTTGAGTATTATTGAGCAAAACATAATAAAAAAAGCCTGACAAACTGCTAGGCTTTTTCTTTATCTTAAAACTTTTAAATAAAAAGTAGTTGTACTAGAATATAAATTGGCAACAATACAATCAGCGAAAATTTAAAAATATAACCAAAGAAACTTGGCATGTTGATATTGTTTTCTTCTGCAATTGCTTTAACCATAAAGTTTGGACCATTACCAATATAAGTCATAGAGCCAAAGAATACGGCACCAGTACAAATAGCAGTTAATAGAGCTTCTGGAATTCCGGCAATAAATCCAGAACCTGTTAAGGCAATGCCACCAGCATTCATACCCTGAGCTAACTCATGGAACGATACAGCAGTAGGCGCATTATCCAAGAATGAACTTAACGCTCCTGAAGCATAATAAAATTGTGCTGGACTAGAAATTCCCAATGAGCCAGCATTTACACTCAAATACATCAATGCAGGAACCATTGTGACAAAAATTCCTAGAAATAAAAATGCAACCTCAATAATTGGAGTATATGTAAACTTATTTGCCGACCTAATAACTTTTTTAGTAAACCCAAGGGATGCTAAAGCACAAAGTATAATTGCACCCTCTCTAATAAATGAAAAATATTCATTTTCTTCAATAAATGGAATGTATTGCTTGTTTAAAAATGCAACAGAAAGAACAACTCCTATCAACCATAAAAAATTTAGATTGCCTTCAATTTTAATTGG
>CAZOHR010000110.1:6920-10533 GCA_964579045.1 uncultured Bacteroidales bacterium
TGCTGTGTAAATAAGTACACTGCCGTAGGAATACCCAATGCTAAAGAAACAATTAGTTTGTTTTTATTGTGATCCCACCAATGTGCGAAAAACAACGGGCCTAATGCGATAGTTAACAGCATTAACCCAAAAGGAATAATTGCCCATAAAGGCATATTAATTGCTTCTGCTCCCGATAAAAGTATCATAATGCTTAAAGTTTAAAAATTGTAGCAAAACTAAGTTTTTTTTCAATTGTTTATTATATAATAATAAAAAATCGTATGATATTACTGTTCTACAACAATATTTTATCTAGTTATTTTTTATTTTGTACTCAGCTAGTGATATTTTTATTTAATAGCAGGCGTTTCTGTGGTTTCTGTCGCTTGATGTGCCTCTTCAATAGCATCAATGTTTTTTCTAAATACTCTTCTATAAAAAACTATCATAATAAATACAGAAACAGTTATCGCAGAATCTGCAACATTGAAAACAGGACGGAAAAACAAAAGACGGTCGCCACCTACAAAAGGAACCCAGTCGGGATAATAAGAATCTATCACAGGACAATAAAACATATCAACAACATTCCCATATAAAAAAGACTCGTATCCACCACCTGCTGGAAACATTGTGGCAACTTGACCATAGCTATCATTAAAAATCAGCCCATAAAAAGCACTATCGATAAGATTTCCAGTTGCACCAGCAATTACGAGAGCAATGCAAATTATATAAAATAAATTCTCTCCAGATTTTATTATCCTGTACAAGTAGTATGAGAGTCCACAGATTGCAATTATCCTAAAAATACTTAAAGCTAGTTTTCCCCATGATCCCCCAAGTTCCATTCCGAATGCCATACCTGGATTTTCAGTGAAATGAAACATAATGCGATTACCAATAATGTGAATTTCTTCACCCATAGTCATATTTGTCTTTACCCAAATCTTAAGAATCTGATCTAGTAAAAGAACTCCGAAAATTATTAGAATTGAAATTATTGCCTTTTTCTTCATTATGTCCAAATTTCATTTATGTGCGCAAATATAGAATTTTATTAGTAATGCAAAGTCGTTTGGCTAGTATTTTTTGTTATCTAAAATCACATTACAATTGCAACTAAAAGCCCAATGCACTAACAATAATAACTTTCCTATATGCACCTCAACCCTAATCAATATAGCTCCTGCGCTTAATTAATTTCAATTCACATCGTTTTTTTTTGTTTTTTTGCATTATTAAATCTGCTGCATGGAAGATAGAATAAAAGTGTTGTATATCTCTTATGATGGAATGACCGATCCATTGGGACAATCTCAGGTTATTCCATACCTCATTGAATTAGCAAAGCAAAATATAGAAATACACATTCTTTCAGCAGAAAAAAAGGAGATTTTTCCTAAAAGACATGAATATATTTCCCAACTACTAAATGATTCTGGTATCATCTGGCATCCAGTGTTTTACACAAAAAAACCACCAATTATATCAACCATTAAAGATGTTTTCGTTTTACGAAACAAAGCCAAATTTCTTCATAATAAAAATAATTTTAACATAGTTCATTGCCGTTCTTATATTGCAGCATTTGCAGGCATTTTCTTAAAAAGAAAATTTGGAGTAAAATTCCTTTTCGACATGCGTGGCTTTTATGCCGACGAGCGTATAGATGGTGGTCTCTGGCCCCAGTCAAACCCAATATATAAAATGGTTTATCGCTATTTTAAGAGAAAAGAAAAACAGTTTTTCTCCCAAGCAGATTATACCGTAAGCCTCACTTATGCTGGAAAAGATATTATTCACAATAATTTTAATTTCCCTCAAATACCAATAGAGGTTATTCCTTGTTGCGCCGATTTATCACATTTCGATTTTAATAAAACCAACATAACGGAACTGGAAAAATTACGTAACGAAATGGGTATTATTGAATCCGATTTTGTACTTAGTTACCTCGGTTCTGTGGGAACTTGGTATATGCCCGAAGAAATGCTTTTGTTTTTTAAATCCCTTAAATTATCAAAAGAAAATGCAAAGTTTCTTTTTATAACCAGAGATAATCCGACAGAATTGCTATCCTTAGCTTCCAAAATTGGAATAAACACATCCGATTTAATTATTCGACCAGCAAATCGAGAAGAAGTTCCCCTATTGATTGCTCTGTCGCAAGCTTCTTTGTTTTTTATTAAGCCCGTATTTTCGAAAAAAGCCTCTTCCCCAACAAAGCTCGCAGAATTACTCGGTATGGGGGTTCCTGTAATGTGTAATTCAAATGTTGGTGATATTGATAAATTTGTACCCGAGAACAACCTTGGTATTTTAATTGGCGAACTTAATCAAACTGGTTTTGAGCAGGCAATTACACAAATTGACAAGCTACTTAAGATAGACTCAATTCATCTTAGGTCGGTTGCGAAAGAGTTGTTTTCTTTGCAAACAGGATCTGAAAGATATTTGAAAATATATAAGACACTTTGCTCAAAATGAAGAAAATTCTAGCCATAGTTCAACACCGTATGGGACGTTCGCCAGGACAAAGATTCAGGTTCGAGCACTTTATTCCAGCACTTGAAGCTGCTGGCTACGAAATTATTTTTTCAAATATCATTGACGAAAAAGATGATGAGATTCTGTATTCTCATGCTAATTATTTTGCAAAACTTAAAATCGTTATCAAGAGTTTTCGTCATCGGTTACGTGATATTAAAATTGCAAAAAGTTGTAATCTAATTTTTATTTACCGAGAGGCTTTTATGCTTGGCACAACCTATTTCGAAAAACGTTTAGCAAAAACTGGCGTTCCTATAATTTACGACTTTGATGATTCTATCTGGCTTAACGACACTAGTGAAGGTAATAAGAATTTAGCATGGCTGAAAAAAACTGAGAAAACTGCTGATATTTGCCAATTAGCAAGTTTGGTAACAGTAGGCAATCAGTATCTTGCCAACTATGCAAAGCAACATAACGAAAATATATTTATATTACCTACAACTATTAATACCAATTATCACAAACCAACAGAAAGCATTAAAACAACTGATAAAATCTGTATTGGCTGGACAGGAACCACCACAACTCTAAAACATTATGATACTGCTTTACCTGTACTCAAGAAACTAAAGCAAAAATATGGTGATAAGGTTTACTTTAAAGTAATTGTAAACTCTGATTTGTGGACAAGGGACTTAGAGGTAAAACTAGTTAAATGGTCAAAAGAAAACGAGATTCAAGAACTTTGTGAGTTTGATATTGGAATTATGCCATTACCCGACGATGCTTGGAGTAAGGGAAAATGTGGTTTCAAGGGATTGCAATGCATGGGCTTGGAGATGCCTGTAATTATGTCGCCTGTTGGTGTAAATACAAATATCGTCGAGCATGGTGTTAATGGATTTTTGGCTAACAGCGAAGAAGAATGGTTTGATATTCTATGTAGTTTAATCGAAGATTCGTATCTACGTAAACGTGTAGGACTTGCAGGAAGAAAATCTGTTGAAGAAAATTACTCCGTTGAATCTTGGACTAATCCATTTATTGAAATTATTGATAAAACTGCTAAGACCTAGTTATACTCAACCGCCATAGGATTTTGTAATATAAACCGTATCTTTTGCACCTACTCTTC
>CAZOHR010000111.1:0-10480 GCA_964579045.1 uncultured Bacteroidales bacterium
AATAAATTCCAATAACATTTGTGTTGAATTAATTGGAAATATATGTTTTTACAGACTTTGCAGTGCAGTTTTTTAAAGAAATTCTGCAATCTAGGACACTTGTTATTAGTCTATCTCCTTTTATTCTGATAACGTACAAAATAGTATCCTGACGATTTTCCAAAATGAAAAACTTAAGCCTCTTAGAATATCAATCTTAATAATAATGATTAAAACGAGCTTCTCACTGCATCATCAACCAATTTTTTGCAGCACTTTCGGTAGAAAACACTTTAATTACATAATGATTTCTATCGGCGTATAGTTCGGCAAGCATAGATTGGGCAGTGTAAATCGGATTAAGCTCAACAATTGCATGTTTTACTGATTCGAAACTACTGGTTTTTGAGTTCATGCTATTCACTAACAACTCGATATCACCAGTCTTAAGTTTAGATTTATCACCACTTCCCAATTCGAGAATTTTCAATTTTGAAGGTAGTGCATTCTCCGAAATAATTTCCTCATGTAGTTTTATCATTCCTGCTAATGTAATTTCTCCATTAACCCATACATAGAGCATTTTGCTCACCTCATCAAAAATTTTTCTGTGTTCCATAAAATATTTTAGTTATCCATTCAACACATAATAGGAACCGAAATAATTACTTTGGTTCCTTTTCCTGGCTCTGAGGTAAGCTTTACTTTACCCCCCATAGCATCTACAAACGATTTAGTAATACAAAGACCCAGTCCGTTACCACCATAATCTCTCGTCATACCAGTTTCTACTTGCCTAAATGCCTCAAACACATTAGAGTGCTGGTCTTCCGGTATTCCAATTCCATTATCGGAAACAAAAAAAATTGCTCTTTTTTTATTATTTCCAGTAATATAACCGCCAAATGCGACAACTCCGTCAAAAGTAAATTTGATTGAATTATCTATAACCAATTCCAACATCCGAGATAATTTCGTTGAATCGGTAATTATTATATCATCAACACTTTCTGATTTTTTTACTTGAACAAGCTTATTTCTTCGTTGCTCAGCTTTAGACTCAAATTTCATCATAACCTCATCGAGAATACTTTGAATTGTGGTTTTACTTTTACTGATTTTAACTTCCCCAGTCTGAATTTGCGAGAAGGTTATAATATTTTCGATGATTTCGAGCAAACGGTACCCAGAAGCTTGAATCATATTTTTATAAACCTCTGTTTTTTCGTTATTTCGATCAAGAGCCAACAACTCAGAAAATCCGATAATCCCGTTTAGTGGAGTTCTTATTTCATGAGAAATGTTACGCAAAAATTCGTTTTTAAGCATATCGCTTTCTGCAGCTTTAGCGGTAGCAATCTCAAGAGCCATTCGACTCTCGTTATTATAAGTTATTTCATTTTTTAGCTTATAGTTAGTACTTATTAAATCTGATACTAATCGAGCAATGGAAGACACAAAACTTATTATTCTCTCGAGCTGCTCGTTGGTAAAAATAGAATCCGAACTTTTAAACTGTCGAGTTTCTGTCTCAGTTTGCTTTGTACTAGTGCTCAATTTAAATCCCGCAGCCGAACTGTTTCGATCTATAGCTCCCGAAGTATTTATAAAGATTGTAGCTACATGACTTTCCTCAACAAATATAGTTCTTGATATTTGCTCATAAGTATATACACCATGTGTCCTTTGTTTGCCGATTCTAGTTTGAGATGATAGCGCTAGCTGAGAATAATCACCAAAATGACTAGTTTCTATAAAATTAAAATCATCGTTTGCCGATCCATTAACTTTGCTTCCAACTAAAATATTATTACTGCGGTCAGCAATACTAATTGGCACACCAGTCAATAAATAAAATTCATCCATCAATTGCTGAAACTCCTTAAAATCGATAAGATCTTTTACTGCAATTTTTTCTTCAACCATACCTTAAGTTTTAAATATAAGCCGGAATTCCGGAATCAATTCCCATATGCTTTTCTCTGACTAATAATCTTTCTGCTAAATATTTCTCAAGTACTACAAAAAAACCAGAATTATTATTTATATGATATATTTCGAATTCAACTGAATCATTAAAAAAAACAGAGTAATTGTCAGAGCACTTTATTTGAAAACTGTCAAAAACAAAGTCTTTTTTACACTCATACTTTGACAATGCCTTGCAAAGAAATGCTTCTTTCTGGGCTCGAGTCATATAAGGGAATGAGTATTTTATTAAAAATGTTTCTTGTCCCACAAAATGCATTTCCTTTCTAACCTTTAATCCGCCAATCAAATCTCTGAATAAATAAATTCTAAGATTTTTAAAATCAGTATGAAAATACTCGGTAAATACAAATTGATTCTTTCTTATTACTGATTTCAGTTTTGGGAATGCTCCGTTTGCCATAACATACGAAGTTTCAGAATTAATACAAGGAGATATATCCAAGAACTTTACAATTGAACTATAGCCAGACAAATCTTCATATCTACTTCTAAGATCATCATAATAGAAATCCTTTGCATAAAGATTAATCCCAAACAATTTTATAATTCTTTTTAAGTTCATCACTCACAAATTATTTTTTTCATCATATTAGTCAAAACATTGCAATATATTTAATTACAATTCACATGCCGCGCACATAACTTATTGATTTACAACTAATTATAAAACATCAAAATATAATTCCACAAACTTTCAACTTCACATTTGAAGATAAATATTCAATAACGAAGAAGTCCCGCCGGCGAAATGACAGGACTTCTTTTGCAACTTACATTTATCGGCACTCACAATCTGGCATTTCTTTATTAACCTCCCGAAAACATCTCAATCATATTTATTACTCGGCATTAATGAAGTTGAGACCAAAATGATGTAAGCCACATTCTAACACTTCTCCTAAGCTAATTTTTAGTTTTTAATAATTTTATTTACAAACACTTTATCTCCATCAATAACTCTTAACATATATAAACCAGGTTTTAGATTTTGAAGATATATAGTTTTGTGAGATGTGCCAATTATTTCTTCAGAGACAAGGACGCGACCATACATATCTACAATTTCGTACACGACTTTACTGTCGGTGTTGAAATTATTAAGAGAAATATTTAAATCATTTCTAAATGGATTTGGAGAAACGTCAACAGATGCAACAGATTCTATATTATCACTACAATTCGACGGTACCACTCCCAAAATTTCAGAAGCTCCATCGTAATCAAATTGCAAGAGACGATAATAAACTGTACCAGATTTTTGCTCTGTGTCTTGGTACGAATAATAGTTTATCACATTCGAGTTACCGTGACCGATAATTCTAGCTATTTCAGTAAAGTTTTGGGCATCAGTTGATCGTTGCAAAACAAAGTAATCGTTATTTACCTCGCTTGCTGTGGCCCAGTACAATTCTGCTGATTCGCCCTTACATTCAGATTTGTATGCAATTAACTCTACTGGCAAAGGATTAAGATTATGTTTTGAACCAAAAGTTATTACAGTTGAAGCTTTATAGCCAAATGGAATATATGATGAAGTTATTGATCCATTATTATGATCTCCAGAAACTGTTCCTACTGCATTTCTCCAAAGAGTAGATGACCAATAAGTTACAGCTAAATCAGATGCTATAAATTCAATCGCAATTCCATCATCAAAACCATGAACACAGAAAGCGCCGTCAGTATGATTATTGGCAACCCAATATATTTTGGTATTTATTAAACTTTGGTCGGAGTTTACGATCCAATGTTCTCTATCGCTAACATGATGTAAAGTTGCATCCATGTTTCCGCCATGCTCCCACCAATCGGGCATGCCTGTGTTGTCGTAAAAATATTCGACTTCAACAGTTGCCGACGATTCGGGGTTAACTTCGAATGGAGTATAAACAACATGTGTTTCTGCAATTTCGTCACCATCCATATCACGATTAATTACATCTCCAGTAGGAAATTTAAATGCAGTTGCCCCAGTTCTTATCATCTTACCATGAACAAAGCTTGACGATGAATTCTCTGTTACACTTGCAGCAGAACCAAAATTAACAGTATGTGCATTTGCATTAAGAATACCAGAATTTAAACTAAGGTTACCATTTATGACAATATTGCTGGCTATAACAATGTCGGAATTTGTAGCTGCCGTATTTGCTAAAACAAGATTATTAAAGTTGCTAATTCCAGCATTAATTGTTTGAACTGTACTGCCAACAAAAGCAACTGTTCCAGTTCCTGCGGCGAATGTGCCGGAGTTGTTCCAGTTACCACTAACATTCAGATGAGAAATATTACCTAAGCTTAAACCTGTTTCAATTGTTAAATTGTGGCAGCTAACAGTTGCAGATGCAGTTGTTGCAGCAGGATTCGAAACACAAGGTGCATAAGCACGAAGGAAAACATTTTTAGTATTATCAGGAATGCTAACTGCAGGAGCATAGTTTGTTCCATCATAAACCAACCAATTTGCAACTGTTTCCCAATTAGCATCAACATTACCAGACCAGACATAATCATTGCCAATTAAGGCTGTTGTTGGAGGAGCCGCTACAGTCATAGTAATTGCATTTGACGTAGCAGGGCTACCAGTTGCACAAGTAGCATTAGAAGTCATAACACAGGAAATAATATCACCGTTAAGAACATTTGCATTTGAATATTCATTAGAATTTACGCCAACGCCAGTACCGTTAAGTAACCATTGGTAAGAAGGATTTCCACCATTAGTTGGAGTAGCGGTAAATATTCCAGTAACACCAGCACAAGTTGGGTTTTGGGAAGCTGCGATAGTAACACTAGCAGGTAGAAGGGGGTTAACAGTAACTAATTGTGAAGCACAAGTTGTAGTATTACAAGTACCAGTTCTGCGAACGAAATAAGTAGTAGAAGAACCAGGAGTTACAGTTAATGTGTTTGTAACACTTAAAACGCTACCAGATGCACATCCACCGGCATACCATTGATATGAAGCCCCAGTTCCGTCAGTGCCACCAACAGCAGTTAATATTGTTTGAACTCCGTTACAAACAGTTGTTGTTCCAGAAATTGAAGTTGGAGCTGTTGATTCAGTGTTTGATGCCACAATAACCGAAGCTTCCACTGCGCTACCGCAATCGCCAGTTACTCTCGCAAAATATGTTCCTGGACCAACTACTTTTGAAGTTCCTGTACCATAATTAGTTCCTGTACCACCAGTTGCCGACCACCAAGTAACAACTGCATTCGTTCCAGCAACTCCATTTGCTGTAACTGTTGTTGTTGAAGCAGGACAAATAGGACTAGCAGTTGCAGTAGCTGAAGTAATTCCAACATTTATTTTTGATGCCACAGTAACCGATGCTTCAACTGCGGTTCCGCAATCGCCAGTTACTCGTGCGTAATATGTTCCAGGACCAACGGTTAATGGATTACTAGTTCCTAAATTTGTTCCAGTGCCACCAGTTCCGGTGTACCAAGTTATAACTGCATTGGTTCCTGTAACTCCATTTGCGGTAATTGTTGTTGTTGAAGCAGAACAAATTGGACTAGTTGCTGCTGTAGCCGAAGTTATACCAACATTTGCATTAATAGATACTGTAACTGGTGTTCTAGCAGATGTACATCCTGTTCCAAATGAGTACGCTAAATCAACATACCACCACATCGGACTTGAACCACCTGTTGGAAAAGCATCACCACCTATTTCATAAGCTGCATTCATAACACCATTTGCAAAAGTGCTGCTCATAGCTGTAGTATTCCAATAATAATTACCTCCATTTGTATATGCACCTATTCTATAGGTAACACCAGCAGTTAAGGTTATTGGCGTTGCTAAAGTTGTTTGAGTCCAGGTTCCATCGATACCAGTTACAGCCTGACTCATAATTAAAGTCCCTGTATTATCCCAGATAGATATTTTTGTGCCGAAATATCTGCGAACAGACGTCACTGTGAGATTTGTATTTGGGGTAAAGGAATATCCCAAAGTATAACTACCAGAAGATGAATTGCTATGCACTGGATTACCAAGCATATTGCCTGCACCACTGGGTGAAGAAGCCTCTGCATAATATGTTGTAATCGCACTTGGAGAAACAGAAAAATTAGAACCACTGGCACTAGAACCAATAACAGAACCACCAGATGAAACTGTGTACCAATTAATGCTATTGCCTGCTGAAGTTGCATTTAATAGAGAATTTCCACCAGGGCAAATAGATGATGGACTTGCAGTAACTGAGCTTGGTGCATTAGGTATAGAATTTATTGTAACACTGACTCCTGCCGAACGAACTGCAGTACAACTACCACCAGTTGCTTCGGCGTAATATGTTGTTGTTGAAGAAACTGACACTGGGAAATTTACGCCACTTGCGCTGGAGCCAATTGAACTGCCTCCCGAAGAGACTGTAAACCAATTTATAGTGTTACCTACAGATGTAGCATTTAGTTGAGAAGTTACACTTCCGCAAGAGCTATTAGGAGTTACTGTTACTAATGTAGGAGAAGTACATAGGGGCAAAGCTATAGTCCATTCAAGCACAAAATCGCCAGATCCGCTATATCCATCCACTACAAAATATACTGTTTGTGTACTTCCTGTGGTATTAGTCCATGAGTTAACCTGAGTATCAGAATCATCCATACAAACTATTTGAGTAGTACCGGGACAAGATCCGCCGTAACCCATATAATGATAAGAATCAAAAGTATTGCTTGATTGCCAGATGTTTACAATAGAACCAGCTGGTACATCTATATAGAAAATTCTGTCGGGGTAACCTGTGTGGCAGGTAGAAATATCATCAGCATAACCTGTTGTCGTAGCAGAATATGGACTGGATAATCCTGCAAGATTTTGAGCATTTGAACAATTTTCGCCAGGAGGTGGAGTTTTCCAATAAGCTAAAGTCCAGGAAACGGTGCTGCTAAATGAATAATGAGCCATTTGCAAATATACAACTCCAGTATAGGTGGCAGTCCATGTTATTTGAGGTCCTGTACCACAATAATCGTCTATACTTGAAATTGCTGCACATGAATTATCATATAGCCACATTTTTGAATCCCCTGAATATGTTCCTCCATTACTACAAGTTGAAAAGATATATTCGGATCCAGAAGTAACATTAAAAGCATACCATTTGCAACCGGCAGCATCAGTAGTGCTGCTTGCATGAGTTGCAGGAGTTATAGTAGGAGTATAGATTCCAAAATTGTATGTAGGGCAAGTTGAACATACAGAAGGTGTGTAACATGACATCGCAATACTAAATCCTGCACCTGTTACAGAACTATCAGAATAAAATCTTACTGTGAGAGCACCAGATGCATCAGAAGAAATAATAGTAGGAATAGCTCCAATACCAGCATATCCCGACCATAATAGTGTTCCGCCTAATCCAACCCCATTATATACTTGGATATAGTCACAACAAGCTTCACCAGAAGTTGAGCCTGAAATACTCATCATTGTTCCTGCAGTAGCAGGATACAATACTGTGTAACCATCAACGGATGAGGAATATTCTCCAGTAGAACCTGCGTGGTCATACAAGTTGCCAGAACAAACAGTATAGCTATTGTTCCCTGTGGAAGGAACAGTCATTTCGCAAGAACTTATGGTTTGTGCAGGTGAAGTATAAACAACACTACCGTTACCTTGATTAGCGAACCAGAAATTACCTTCATTTACCAAATCAAATGTAAGATTATTTGAACCTGTAGTTAAAGGAGCTGTCATTGCTAATGTGTATGTTGCAGAAGCACCAGGAGCTAAATTGTTAGCATCAACTCTAACAATATAATCAGCATCAGTATTCCATTTACAACCAATATTAATCTCAGGACTCGAATTTGTCCAAGTTGCACTACCTGAATTCGTAATAGTAACTGTAACATTTCGAACTTCGCCAGTACACCAAGTTGCAGAACCGGTATTCATTGCCGTAAATGTAGCTTTGTAAGGAGGTGCTACGGGTGGGCAACCAACAGAAACCGTATAACCAGCACTATTAGATGAACTATAATTATCAACAATTAAGTAATATGTTGTACCTCCTGTAAGAGTAACTGTAATATCACCAGAATCCCAACAATTAGCATAAATGTTAGTGCTAGAAGTTCCACACGAACTCATTAAAAAGAAATCTGGATCACCAGTTGTTGTTGTTGTTGTAAAAGTATAACTTCCTGTTGATGGAGGTATATAAGTATAAACTTTTTCTTCACCGAGTTCAGTATATACACAACTTGTATAAGTACTCCAAACTCCAGCTGTTCCGAGTGTACCCGAGTAAGTTGTGCCACACGTCATAGCAGTGCTAGTTGAACATGGATTGGGACAAGCACTTGTTGTAAAATTACCGCTTTGTGCATTCGCAGAAGATGTATTATTACAAGTTGTATTTGCATAAACTCTGAAATAATAGTCTGTTCCGCAAGTTAAACCAGTGATATTTGCAGCAGTACCAGCAATTAAAGTTGGCGCAACTACTTGAGTTCCACCTGTAGTAAAAACAGAAATATAATAATTAACTGTAGCAGAACCTGCAGGTGAACCAGCAGCCCATGAACATGTTGCAGTTGTTGTTCCAGTTACTGATGTTGAAAGATTTATTGGTGTACCAGGGGTTGTGCAGGAAACGGGCACTGCAATCGAAAATGTTCCAGGGCAAGGGCTATTTGGTGTTGGATAAGTATCAAACCAGATATAATAAAGAACGCCAGCTGTTAAATTGACAACTAATGATTGTGTGGACCCACTACTGCCAATAGACCCAATACATGTTCCACCAGAGGCGGGGCAAGCACCACTATATACGAATATAGAACTCCAAGTTTGTCCAGAATAACTTATTGTAAAGGCTCCTGTTGTAGTCGGGGTGAAAGTATATAATCCTTCCTGACCTCCCATGTAAGATGTTGAACTACTACCACATGTAGTTGGAACGTTGGTTGCATTCAGGTTGCCAGGTAAAGCAGAACTAGTGCATACCATAGCCTGATTCGTTACTGGTGCTGAAGGTATGTTGATGGCAGCTGAGCAAGGACTAACAACAGCCCCAGGTGTCCAAGTAAAAGTCCTACCGCTTACAGGATAAACAGTTGTAGACCATGGCATCTGTGATGATGCAGCTGCCCCATTTGTTGCTGCAGCAAAAGATGTAGTTTTTGTTGAAAAATCTGATGTTGTTGCACCTGTGAGCCCGACGGATCTGCTATAAGCAGCAGTACGAGTAGATGTACCATAAACAATCTGAACCACATTAGTCGTTTCATATAATTTAATTTGCATATTAACGCGATTAGTAGTAACAGAATAAGAAACATACCAATTCGGGAATTGTACAGTCAATATTCTATTAGGAGCAGAACCCGATAATAAATATGTTACTGCAGTGTTAGTTTTTCCATCGCCACCCATTGCCATTATCATATTTCCATAACCAGATGGTGTAGTAGTGCTTGTAGCTGCTCCTAACTGAATATAGCCATTAGATCCTGCAGCAAATTGTGTAAACACAACTCCATGATAAGTAAAATTAAACCCAATATTTGTTAGCGCAGAAACATTATCGTCAATAGCTCCAGCAATAAGTTGAGTACCAGCAATTGCAGTGTATGTCCCTGTGGTTTGTGCAAAAGTATAAGCAGAAATATTCTGCCCCTTAACCTCCATTCCCGCACCTAGCAGTAAAACAAAAGTCATCACAACAATAGTTGCAATTTTAATCTTCGATAAATTATTCAGAAGTACTGAAAAAGTAAATGATGTTTTCATAACTTTAAACTTTTAGTTAACGTAAAAATGCCGCAGGACTAATTACATTAAAAGTGCCAAACACATAACGCATTGATTATCAACTTCTTATGTATTTATCACGAGAGCTAATCTGTTCATTTTGCCGCATTTTCAAAGAATGGTCTTCGATAATGAAGTTAAAGAATTTTGAAAAAAATAGATTTCATCCCTTATGATAACAAAGCATCCTTATTCAATTTAGTTTAAGCCTAGATTGTAAATCGAAAGAAATAAATTAGAATAAAATATTGTGTGTAATACGACATGACTTTCAAATTCCTAAAAAATTTGATAAATAGCTACTCTGTCCGAAAAGGAAGAAAAAAGTCAGGGAAGTGTATGATGAAGAGGAATAGAGTATTTAGTTCGAGCTGAGAATGAGAGTTTCACATGGATCATTCGCTTCTCCTGACTTTTATAAACCATAAATTGCTAGCGCAATTATTTAAAGACCATTATAAAAAATATTATTCAATCGTCGTGCCAATCACATAACAAACTGATTTACATCACGTTACAAGCCGAACCTTCTTTAACATCTAGTTGATAATGAATATTATTCTTCATTTTTAAAGAACTTTAAGAAGTGATTAGGGATCAAGCAATATTTCTGGGGGATTTTAAAAACTTTATTGTGTTGAAGAATTTTCACATAGCTAAAAGCTGTTTCGTTTTAAAATAGCTTTTTCATTTTTGTCATTAAGTTAAGCATATCACAAAACGGTT
>CAZOHR010000112.1:0-1834 GCA_964579045.1 uncultured Bacteroidales bacterium
ATTAATTTAAATTAAATACAATTATGAAAAAGGGAATTTTACTTTTTTTAGCGGTTATTGTGTGGAGTATATCTTGGACTCAGACTGTACTGATTTCACCGACAGGTGATGGAGGGTTTGAAACTGGGATCGATTTTGCAACAAATGGGTGGACAGTAGTTAACGGAGCAAATGCTAACCGTGTATGGTATGTTGGTACTGGTCAGGCAGGTTATACAGGAACTAGGTGTGCATTTATTGGGAATAACACTACAACAGTTGGCACAAATACTACTACAAGAGTTGTACATTTTTATAAAAGTGTAACTATACCTGCTGGAGCATCAAACATAACTCTAACTTTTAAGTACAAACAAGCCGCAGTGGATGCAACTTATGATTTTTTGAAAGTTTATCTTAATGCAAATGTTCCAGTTTCTGGAACGCAACAATCAACTGGTCAATTAGGGGTTGAATATCCAGGAGCTGCTGCTTACACTAACTTTACAACTGTTTCTATAACTGTTCCAAACAGCTATGCTGGCACAACCAATAATTTAATTTTTACTTTTAAATCTGATGCTGTTGCAGCACATTGTTATGGAGCAATAGATGATATTTCGTTGACATACACACCCGCTGCTGCGTGTGCTGGAATTCCATCAAGTTTATCTTCTTCTGCAATTACAACCACGACGGCAACCATTTCATGGGCTGCAGCATCTCCTGCACCTGCGAGCGGCTACCAATATTATTATAGCACATCATCAACAGCACCTAATGGTGCAACGATACCATCAGGAACCGTTGGAGCTGGTGTGCTTACAGCCAATATTTCAGGTCTAACATCGTCATCCATTTATTATTTTTGGGTAAGAGGTGATTGTGGTGGTGGAACTGGAGTTGGTAACTGGTCAAGTTCAGCAACTTTTACAACTGCATGCGGAGCCATTTCCAGTTTCCCATGGACAGAAGGCTTTGAGGGTTTAGCTTCAGTTAGTACTACTATATTTCCTACTTGTTGGTTAGAAGGTACAGGAACAAATTGGCGTTCCCAGGATGCAAGTACATCTACATACAATGACCCGAGAACTGGTTCAAAATACGTTGGGTGTGTTTATTCTGGAACAAATGATAGATTGTGGACTCCTGGTTTTCAATTAACAGCAGGTGTTTCTTATGATTTTAGCACTTATTTTGTAGGTGACGGTTATGCTGGCTGGACTGGAAATGTAGTTTACAACACTTCACAAAGTGCTACAGGAGAAACTGTAATTGGAGCTGCATTTATTGCCACAGGGACAACATCTACATCAGGCACAAATTATGCACAGATTTTGAGATCTTTTACGCCATCAAGTTCTGGAACTTATTACTTTGGCATTAGAATAACTTCAAATACGACTCCTTGGAGTTCAATGGGATTTGACGATTTCAGACTAGTGCTAAGTCCATCATGCGTAACTCCGACTGCTGTAACATCTTCAGCCGTAACAGCAACAACAGCAACAATTTCGTGGACAGCAGCATCACCTGCCCCAGCAAATGGTTATCAATACGAAGTTAGAGCCAGCGGTGCTGCAGGTAGCGGCGCAACTGGTTTAGCAGACAGTGGCAGTGTCGGAGCTGGTGTAGTTACCGATAACGTAAGCGGATTAACTGCAACTACAACTTATTCGGTTTATGTACGTTCCGATTGTGGGGGCAGCAGCTACAGCGCTTGGACAAGTGCATACACTTTTACAACGCCATGTACAAACACAACACTTAATGTAACTCAAGGTTTTAATGCAGTTACAATTCCTAGTTGTTGGTCGCAACAATATGTGGTAGGAGCATCAGCAATTCAATATGT
>CAZOHR010000112.1:1934-10298 GCA_964579045.1 uncultured Bacteroidales bacterium
CAACAATTTGTAACAGGTACTCTTTCATTTACATATCCTACAACTGGAACAGGAACTCCTGCACCAACACCACAAGAAGGAACTCGACAAGTTATGTTTAACTCCTATTCAAACTCAGGTAGTCAAACAAGATTAGTTACACCTCCAATTACAACAACTGGAACTACTAGCGTTGATGTTGAATTCCAATGGTATTTTTATTTAACTGGTGGTGCAGGATCTTACCTTACCGAAGGCGTTCAGGTTCAGTATTCTACCAACGGTTCTACATGGACTAATGCTGGATCTCTTATCAGAAGATATGGTGCAGTAACTGGTTGGTCATTGCAAACTGTTACTCTTCCAGCAGGAGCGGCAAACCAAGCAACAGTTTATGTTGGATTCTTATTTACTTCAAATGCTGGTTATGATAGTTACCTCGATGCAGTTGTAATAAAACCATCACCTTCATGTATGCCTCCAACAGCATTAACCGCAAGTAGTATTTCATACACCTCAGCTACAATATCATGGACAGCTCCAGCATTGGGAACTCCAGCAGGCTACCAATGGGAAGTTCGTACTAGTGGTGCAGCTGGTAGTGGTGCAACAGGATTGGCCGCCTCAGGAACAACAACCATCCCTACTGTTACTGCAAATGTAACAGGACTAGTGGGAGCTACCACATATACATATTATGTAAGAACAGATTGTGGAGGCAGTGATTATAGCATCTGGGCAAGTAATACTTTCAACACTTTAAGTTGTAATATTCCAACATCTGTTACATCATCGGCAATTACAACAACAACAGCAACAATATCATGGACTGCTCCAGTAGTTGGTTCACCAGCAGGTTACGAATATGAAGTTCGTACTAGTGGAGCGGCTGGCAGTGGTGCAACAGGATTAGCTGCAAGTGGAACAACAACATCACCAACTGTTTCTGCAAATTTAGTTGGACTTAGCTCAGGAACTACTTATAGTGTTTATGTAAGAACAAATTGCTCGACAGGATTTTATAGTGCATGGACTGTTGCCGTTAATTTTAATACTACTTGTAATGACATCGCAGCTTTCCCTTGGACACAGAATTTTGATGCAATGGGAAGTATTGGAAATTCAATAATTCCTTCATGTTGGAAAATCGAATCAGGAAGTGGAACACCATGGTATTCTGCAAATGCTGCAAGTATTACATATAATGATCCAGCATCTGCTCCAAATTATATTTATTGTAATTGGACGCCTTCCGCAACAGACAAATATTTAATTACTCCTGGATTTTCATTAACAGCAGGAACTTCTTATGATTTCAGTTTCAACTTCGCTGGTGATGGTTATACCGGTTGGACTGCTGATGTAAGATACAATACAACTCAAACTGGAACAGGTTCAACAATTATGGGAGCTGCATTTTTAGCTCCAGCAACTACTTCTACAGCAACTTACGCACAAGTAACCAGAACATTTGTGGCGCCAAGCTCGGCAACATACTATTTCATTGTTCATGTAAATAATGATGGCATTCCTTACGATCTTGGGTTTGATGATTTTAGATTTGAACCAACACCAACTTGTTTCACTCCAACAGCACTAACATCTTCTGCAATAACAAATACAACAGCAACAATATCATGGACAGCATCAGTACCAGCTCCTGCAAATGGCTATCAATATGAAGTGCGTACTAGTGGTGCTGCGGGTAGCGGAGCAACTGGTTTGGTTACTAGTGGCAATACAGCTGCAGGTATAGTAACAAAAAACATTACGGGATTAATCTCAAACACTAGCTATTCTGTTTATGTTCGTGGAGATTGTGGAGCAGGCGACTATAGCTCTTGGACAACAGCACATGTTTTCACAACTGTATATGTAGCACCAGTACCTTACTTGGAACCTTTTGCAACTACAACGACTCCTACAGGTTATAACATTACTGCTTGGACAATCGGATCGGTTCGAGGTGTTACTGGTAATCCTGGAAATAATATTTATAAGAATCTTTATTCTTCAGCAACTACTGGAACATTTACAACTGTTAATATTGGAACAGTTCCAGCAAATGCTAAACTAACATTTGATTATAAATTAGCTAATTATAATTCTCCTTATGGTGTTCCTGCTGCAAATTCTGGAAACTTCAGTGTTTCAATATCAACTGATTTTGGCGGTTCTTACACGGTTCTTGAAACAATAACCAACAACGGCATTGCAGGTTGGCAAGCAAAAGAATATGACCTTGCAGCTTATGTTGGTCAAGTTATTAAAATAAGAATAATTGGAAACTGGACATCTGGTGACTACGACTTAGCATTCGATAATATAAAAGTAGCTTTACCTCCATATTGGACAGGTGCAATCAGCTCAAACTGGGCTACACCAGGAAACTGGAGTGAAGGAACTGTTCCTACAGGAGTAATTAATGCTTTAATTACAGCTTCTTATACTAACGCTCCAATTATTAACGAAGACAAAACCACTCCTGCAATTTGTAATAATCTTACAATTGAAAATGGAGCAGTTCTAACAATTGCTGCCGACAAAGGCTTAACTGTAAATGGTAATATAATTAACAACGGAACTGTTCATATTGAATCAACAGTTACAGGTGACGGATCCTTACTAACAACTGGTACAATCTCTGGTACTGGAATTTACAATGTTGACAGATATTTGCAAGAAAGTATGTGGCATTTGGTTACATCTCCTATTGTAGGTGCTCAAAGCGGTGTTATGCATGGAATCTGGCTCAGACCTTACGACGAAGCAACAAATACTTTTGGCGCTTACATTGTTCCTGACAATACTCCAATGCCAACTGGTCAAGGATTCTCAGTATGGACAAATACAGCTAATGAAATTCGCACTTTCGCTGGAACAGTTAATGATGGTGCGCAAGGTCCTTGGAGTGTTCAACTTACAGGCTCTGCTAGTGCAAACACTGGTTGGAACCTTATTGGTAATCCATATCCAAGTGCTATTGACTGGAACGCTGCATCTGGCTGGACAAAAAACAGCATCGGTGGTACAATTTATCTTTGGAACCAAACTCAGTATGCTACATTTAATGGAACTGTAGGAACAAACCAAGGAAGCAATTTTATTGCAATGGGACAAGGATTTTTCGTTCAGGCATCTGCTCCAGGAGCAAACATCAGCTTAAACGATAATGTTAGAGTTCATAATGCAATCCCTTTCCGCGACGAAGTAGAAGTTCCAGATGTGATTAGAATAAATGTTGAAGGAAACTCATCTTCGGACGAAGCGGTTATTTATCATGTTGATGGTTCTGACGATAGTTATGACTTTAACTATGATGCTACCAAACTTTATGGTAACTCTTCAGCTCCACAGCTTTACACAAAGAAACAGGAAAACATGCTTGCGATAAATTCTATGAGTAATCTACAAAATTTGGATGGCAAATTAGTTTATCTCGAAGTTGGCGAAGTTGGCGAATATATGATTACTTATAATCACAACCTTATTGAGTACAGCAATGTAATGATGAAAGATTTGGCAACAAATGCTGTAATATATCCTAACCACAATTACGTTTTCACTGCTCAACCAGATGATGATGATGCAAGATTTGAGTTCTTCTTTGATCTCACGAACATCGAACCTGAGAGCAGCGATAATATTTCCGTATGGGCTTTCAGCAACATTTTACACGTAGAGGTTCCACAGAATCAAACTATTAGTAATATTGCACTTTACGACATGCAAGGAAAACTTGTTATGACATTCACTGATAAGGTAAAAGACTTAAGCGGTCTCGCACCAGCAATCTATGTTGTTAAAGTAAATGCAGGTGAGAACACAGTGGTAGAAAAAGTAATTGTAAAATAAAGAATATAATCGCCCACATAAAACTATTGTGTGGGCGGTTTACATCAAAAATGATAGACATGAAAAAACTAATGATTTTTTTGGCAGCGCTTCTATTCTTTGGAGTTATGAATTTATATGCACCTCCTGGTGATCCAGGTGGAGGACCTGGTGGAGGCGATCCTCCAGTTGGTGCACCAATTGATGGTGGAGCTGTAGTTTTACTTATTGCTGGAGCGGCGTATGGAGCTAGAAAGTTGAAGAAGAAAAAACTAGACCAGAAGGAAGAAAACTTGTAAGAATATATCAAAATTATTTAAAAATCACTTGATAATCAGTTATTTAAAAAAATACTGTTTTTAAGTGATTTTTTTAATAATTCCGACCGCATTAGAATCATTAAGTAAAACATATAATTCTATATTAAGACTTAATAAGTTGTTGTAATGCAGTAAAAGACATATGAAATAATAATAGACAAGTTTTTGCTTATGGGTAAAATAATACACAAAGCTATTTCTATTATACGTAGACAAATTTTATTCTTAAAATACAGTTTAAACTAGTCTTAAAATGTGTTGCCAATTATTTAGTGTATTTATTAGTTAAGCAGTTTGATTTTTGTAGTTGTAAAATTATATAAATCCTTTTTAAGTAGCGAGCATTTTAAAAATTATTATGCCAAATAATAACTTAAACCTAATGCTATGAAAACTTTGACAATTTTTGTCTTTCTATTTTTAATGTCTAGTATCCTTCTATCCCAAAACGTAGGTATCAACACCGATGGTTCAACCCCAGATGGTTCAGCCATGTTGGATGTTAAATCATCAAACAAAGGAATTCTTATTCCAAGAATGACCGCAGCACAAAAAACTGCCATCTTGAGCCCTGCAACTGGCTTGATGATTTATCAAACCGATGCCACCGCAGGGTTTTATTATTACAACGGTAGTGTATGGACGCTAATTGGAGATGGTATTGGAAGTGAAAGCGATCCCATTTTTGGAGCATCTCCAGCCAATGGAATTACAGGAACAAATGTAACAAATTGGAACTCCGCATATACATGGGGCAACCATTCCACCGCTGGATATTTAACCAGTTTTACCGAAACTGATCCCATTTTTGGAGCTTCGCCAGCCAATGGAATTACTGGGACAAATATTACAAATTGGAATTCTGCTTATACATGGGGCAATCATTCCACAGCAGGATATTTGACCAGTTTTACCGAAACCGATCCAATTTTTGGAGCATCTCCAGCCAATGGAATTACAGGAACAAATGTAACAAATTGGAATTCAGCTTATACATGGGGCAATCATTCCACCGCTGGATATTTAACCAGTTTTACCGAAACTGATCCAATTTTTTATGCATGGGATAAAGATTATGATGATCTTACGAACAAACCAACTATTTTAAACAGCCAATGGACTACCACAGGCAGCGATATTTATTACAATACTGGCAATGTGGGCATCGGAACGACTGCGCCTGCAGTAAAGTTGGATGTCATCGGAGAAGCCAATTTTTCAGAAAACCTAACTCTCGCTAAGAATATTAAGTGGGGTAATGCTGGGTACGGCATCCAACTTAGTGTCGTAAATGTAGGACCAAGAGATGCACTCGTTTCTCGAAACGCAAGTGGTTCGACCTGGGTTGATGTGGGAAGTGACGCAGCGTGGTCGGGGGTAACTCTGGCAGCAAATGGCGGCAACGTAGGTATCGGAACAACCACACCAGCTTACAAACTAGATGTAAATGGTGCAGTAAACGGCACATCTGTTTTAGTTAACGGAGTACCAGTTGCATCATCAACCGATACGTATTGGAGTACCGCTGGAGTAGGAAAAATTCAATACAGTGGTGGAAATGTAGGTATTGGCATTGCTAGTCCTGCTTACAATCTTGATGTGGCTGGTGATATAAATATTACAGGAAATTTTAGAGTTAATGGCACACCACTTTCTGGAACTGGAACAGTTACAAGTATTGCTGCTTCTGGAGGAACTACTGGGATGACTTTTTCGGGAGGACCAATCACCACTAATGGAACACTTACCCTTGGAGGTATACTTACGCTCGCTAATGGTGGAACAGGAAGTTCAACAGCCGCAGGTGCACGAGCAAATATCGGAGCAACTACAGTTGGTAGCAATTTATTCACCCTTACAAATCCATCTGCAATAAGATTCATCAGAGTCAATGCCGATAATTCGGTTTCAGCATTAGATGCTACATCTTTCAGAACTGCTATTGGAGCTGGAACTGGAGCTGGAACTGTAACAAGTGTATCAGGCACTGCACCCATAAGCGTAGCTACAGGAACAACAACACCTGCCATAAGCATCAGTGCAGCCACCACTTCGGCGGCAGGGAGCATGAGCGCCACCGATAAAACAAAACTGGATGGCATTGCAACTGGTGCAAACAATTATACGCATCCAACTGGTGATGGAAACCTGCATGTACTGGCCACAAGCACAACCAACAGCGGTAAAGTTTTAACAGCAGGAGCAACAGCAGGTTCGCTAAGCTGGACAAGCCCAACTACAGGCACGGTTACTTCGGTTACAGGTACATCCCCTATTTCGGTAGCTACAGGAACAAGCACACCTGTAATAAGTCTTAATACTGTACCAGTTTCTAATGGTGGTACTGGCACTACCACGTCACCAACACAAGGAGGTGTTATTTATGCCGCAAGCACATCGGCTTATGCTTCAACTGCAGCAGGAACATCAGGACAAGTATTAACAAGCAATGGAACAAGTGCACCAACATGGACGTCAGTCGCCACACCTGCTGGAGTAATTCAACAATATGCAGGAACTGCTGCTCCAACTGGCTATTTAATTTGTCAAGGACAAGCTGTAAGTCGTACAACTTATGCAACTCTATATGCTGTCATTGGAACTACTTATGGCGTTGGTGATGGGTCAACAACCTTTAATGTTCCAAATTTACAAGGTAAAATCCCTGTTGGTAAATCAACAGAAACAGAATTTGATGCATTAGGCGAAACTGGCGGCGCAAAAACACATGCAATTACAACTGCCGAAATGCCAAGCCATAACCACACTTTTACAGGAACTGCACATAATCATACAGTAGATCCAAGCTCAGTTTCTTCATCAACAACTGGAGCACATACTCACACTGTTACTGATGCATATAATAGTAGTGAACTTAGTGATGATGCCAACGATAGAACTGTAGGAAGTGATGCTACTACAAGCACTACACGAACAACATCATCGTCAGGCAATCATTCACATGAAGTGGATATTCCTTCAACCACCAGTTCATCAACAACAGCATCTGGCACAATAGGTAATAATGGTACAGGCACTGCTCACAATAACCTCCAACCGTACATTGTACTAAATTACATTATCAAATATTAAATCTGTTTTTTTTAACTAGAATGCCAACCAAATAAAATGCAATTATTATGAAAACAATTAAAACCTTTATTCTAGCCCTATTGATTTCAGGAGCAGCTTTTGCCCAAAACGTAGGCATAAACACCGACGGTTCAACTCCCGATGGCTCAGCCATGTTGGATGTAAAATCAACAAGCAAAGGAATTCTTATTCCAAGAATGACTGCCGCTCAAAAAACAGCAATTTCAACACCTGCCACTGGCTTGATGATTTATCAAACCGATGCTACCGCTGGGTTCTATTATTACAATGGTAGTGCATGGACGCTAATTGGATCTGGTTCGGAAAGTGAAACTGACCCTGTTTTTGGAGCTTCTCCAGCCAATGGAATTACTGGAACAAATATTACAAATTGGAGCTCTGCTTATGGCTGGGGCAATCACGCAGGTATATATCGTCCTATTGCATGGGTTCCTGCATGGACTGATGTAACAGGCAAACCAACTTTATTTGATGGTAATTATAATTCATTATCAAATTTACCCGTATTAAATATTACAAATTGGAACACCGCTTATGGCTGGGGTAATCATGCAGGTTTATATCGTCCAATTGCTTGGGTTCCTGCATGGTCTGACGTGACTGGCAAACCAACTTTTGCCACTGTTGCTACAAGTGGAAGTTATGACGACTTAAGCAACAAACCAAGTATTCTAAATAGCCAATGGACTACCACAGGCAGCGATATTTATTACAATACTGGTAATGTGGGCATCGGAACATCTACACCAACGGCCAAGTTGCAAATTAATGACGGCAATGTTGCCAACGGCACAAATACACAATTTGCTATTTACGGTGGAAGAACAAATACAACCAATGCAGAATATGCAAACATTTTCTTTGGCGAACGATCAGATGGTGGCGGAGCTGGTGCTAAAATTTCAGTGTTAACTGGGAGTACTAATTATGAAACAGCCTTAGCTTTTTCGACTTCAAAAGATATTAGTGGAAGTTCAGGTTTAACAGAAGTAATGAGAATTGCTCCAAGCGGTAAAGTGGGTATTGGAACAGCTACACCAACCGCTAAATTAGATGTTTTAACCAGCAATACCTTTGGAATTTCATCAACAGGCTCTACAACAGGTTCAACTGGTCT
>CAZOHR010000113.1:0-10266 GCA_964579045.1 uncultured Bacteroidales bacterium
CCTAAAATCGACAATAATTACTTACCCAACAATTTAAACATATTTCTTTTATAATCTTCAACTCCAGGCTGATCAAAAGGATTCACACCTAGCATATATCCACTTATTCCACAAGCTATCTCAAAGAAATACATCATAAAACCAAGATTGTACTCATCGAGATTTTCAATTTCGAATAAGATATTTGGAACCTGACCATCGACGTGTGCCATTAGTGTGCCTTCGGCTGCTTTACGGTTAACAAACTCCATATCCTTACCAGCAATATAATTTAACTTGTCAAGATCTTCTTTGTCTTCTGGAATTAATGGAGCATCGCTATTATCGTTTACAAAAATTGTAGTTTCAAATATTTGTCTTTCGCCCTGCTGTATGTACTGACCTAGTGAATGCAAATCGGTAGTAAATGAAACTGATGCTGGGAAAATACCTTTATTCTCTTTACCTTCACTCTCACCATAAAGTTGTTTCCACCATTCTGCAAAATAATTAAGACGTAAATTATAGTTTACCATTAATTCTAGTTTGTGGCCAGAAGCATAAAGCAGATTTCGCATTGCAGCATATTGAATTGCAGGGTTTTCTTTTGATGCCTCAAGACAAATATCCTGAGCGATAGAAGCTCCACGAATAAACTCTTCGATATCGAAACCTGCGACAGAAATTGGTAATAAGCCAACTGGAGAAAGAACAGAAAATCTTCCGCCCACATTATCTGCAATAATAAAATCTGTAAAACCCTCTTTCTCAACGAGTTCCCGTAGTGCTCCCTTTTCAGCATCGGTGATGACAATAATTCTTTTCTTTATGGTTTCTTTATCGAAACGCTTTTTCATCTCACTGTATAGAAGACGGAAAGCGATTGCAGGCTCGGTAGTAGTACCAGACTTAGAAATAACAATTAAACCAAATTCTTTGTTTTTCAAATATTCTATCAGTTCCGCATGATAGTTACCATTTAAGTTATGACCAGCGAAAATAATCTCAGGTTCTGTTTTCACAAAATGCGGTTTTAATGCTTCGATAACAGCTTTTGCACCCAAATACGAGCCGCCTATTCCGATTATAACTACAACATCAAGCTCTCTCAACGAATCGGCAACTTCGATAATATCTGCAATTTCTTCTTCATCGAAAGATTGTGGCAAATTAATCCAACCTAAAAAATCATTGCCTTTTCCACTGCCAGAATTGAGTGTTTCTAATTGTTTGAGGGCATAATCTTTCGATCTATTAAATGCATTTTCACCAGTAAATTGTATCGCTTTAGTGTAGTCTGATTTCATAACTTATTTTTTGGTAAAGTTAAAAAAATCTGATATTACAGCAATAATTAGTTTGCTAAATAACTATTATAGATTTAGAAACTGTCTTCCTTCAATATCTTGAAGTTGGCGAGAAAGGTATATATACTCCGAAATAATCTTATTCGACTCCGGATCATTCATTAAAACAGCATAAGCAGTTTGTTGTATCTCTTTTTCAAAAAACTTTTGACTATATACAACTTCAAAACATTTAAGTTTCTCTATTATCTTATTTAACTGCATAACTTCTGTTGGCGCAATCTTGTTCTTTAAAATTACTCTATTCGCAATGGTATTAAAACTTAGGTAAAGATTCCTTATCCTTGAAATATCATAACTAATATCCTTCCCAACAGGAGGATCCACTGGGATTTTATAAACTGGCCCAGAAATCTGTGCTTCTGATCCGTTATTGCACGAAACTGTAATTATTGCAGACGATATTACTAAAATATATAAAACTACCTTCACTAACATTAATTTTAAGGCGGCAAAATTATTTGTATTAATATTTACAGCACTATCTTTAAGGATAATTTATACCATCTCGATTCTGAGGTCTTTAAGAATGTAAATGATGACAATTTAAGCCAGATAATATTCAAATATGCTTACTGTCTTAAATGTGCACAAACCAATATTAAACAAAACTTTAACTACAAATTAAGTATTATTTTAAAATATATTACAACCAATTAGTTCTGGACAAATTTAGAATGTTTAAAATTTTAGTTGTTAACTATTATTGTTAAGTAGTATCAAGTATTTTAACAAAAGTGAAATTAATAATAGTATTAGCATCCTAGGTTTTTCGCATTTAAAGTCTATTCGCATTTAATTTTCAATTCCTTAAAAGCATTGAAGATGCCGTATTCCTTTGCCATATTTGCATACTCACAATAATCAGTTTGATTTAATAGCTGTGCAATTTTTGCTTTAAGTAAATAGGCATAGGCGTTTTCTGGTTCAATCGAAATAATTTGGTCGCAGGTTGCCATTGCTTCTTTAAGTTCATCTGCATTGTAATCTTTATTTAGTTTTAACGCTGGAAGCTCAAGCCTTGGGAAGAGCATTTCGGGCACGTAAATAAAAACCAACTTTTTCTTATTGTACTTGCAATTTTTCAGAACAGAGATCAGCGCTATATTAAGTTTCGATATGCTATTGTAAGGATTTTTCTCATCAGCAATCTTTAAATTCTTTAGAGCATTATCCATATCATCTTTTGCAAGATATATCATAGCCTTTGTATTGTATAGAAATTCGAGTCCGTCAAAATCATCTATAGTCTCTGCAGAGGCCAATGCTTTGATTATATAAATAAGAGCAGGGTCGTATTCTCGCATTACTAGTTTTATAGCTGCCAAACCAAAATCCGATTTTATATTATAAGATTCTGCAACTCTTTTTGCGTCTGTATCATTAATTGGGTAACTATAAAAGTCTTTAACTTCTCCTACCAGCATAGCTTTGTTTGCAATACAATTATTAAAATCAATTTCTGCAAGTTCATATTCTTGTCTAGATAGATGAGAAGTCGCCTTTAAATTATATAGAACTGCGCTTTTTCCAACGGCATTTATTCCAGCTTCAGTAATTGAAATACATTCTCCAAAGTTATTATCATTGAAGCGACCAAGTGCTCTCACAAAATAATATGGCATTTTTTTGTTATTACAATATTTGCCATGAGATGTTATCAAAGCTGATTTATTTTCAGAATTATCATCTGGATGTAACTCTATAGCTTTCTGATAGCATTCGCAATATCTGTCCATATCACCAATTTGCATGTATAAATCACCAAGACTTACATAAGCAAAATGATCGTTTGGCTTAATTTCGATAGATTTCATAACAGCTTGCTCGGCTAAATCGAACTCGCCACGATTCATGTGAATCGTAAACTTAAGATTGTAGTAATCTGCAAAATTGTTTTTTAAATTAATAGCTTTTTCAATATCAATCAAAGCCTCATCATGAACTTTTAAATTTGTTAAAATGTAAGCCCTGTAATAATAATAATCTGGATTAGCTGGATCTATTTTTATAGCAGATGAGATATCCGAATAAGCATTGTAAGCTTCTGATGCCTCGAGATAATAGTTAGCTCTAACAATATAAAGATCATCATCTTCAGGGGTAAGTTTTATAGCTATATTAAAATCGGATAAAGCAAGTGCTCCTCTGTTTGTTCTCTGATAGATAAGCCCTCTAGTCATATAGAGGTGCGCAGTAGTATCGCTTATTGCAAATCCTTTAGCGATTATACTTTCGGCTTTTGCGTAGTCGCTTTTTTCATAATATGCTCTCGCAATATGTGAGTAACATTTAAAGCACGCAGGATTAATCTCAGTGGCTTTAGTATAGGTTTTTATCGCAGCATCATAATCAAACTGATTTAAATATAACCAACCTAAATCCTGAAAATATAAAAAGTTTCCTGGGTCTTCGACACAAAGCTCTTCTAGTAGCTTAGTAGCATCAGGATACATCCCTAGTTCGGTCAATTCCTCCGCTCGCTTATATTTTTCTGATTGTTCCTGCGAGAACACTAATTGTCCTGCACTAATTACAAGAATTATAAAAACTAAAATTGCTTTTTTCATTTTCTTCTCTTTTTAACAAAAGTAAAGAAATATTCGTTTGGTAATGCAAAGAATAGTTTTTTTTGATTGTAAAAAAACTGTCTGATTGTTAAACCAGCTAGTTGGTAAAAAAATAAAAGTGCAAATACCTACTCTTCGTCCTCAAAATATTTAGCCCCAATACAGGCCTCGTTATACCATTCTTCGCCGAATTTCCTGATAAGTGGTTCTTTTAGAAACTCAAATATTTTAAGTTTCTTTTCATTCCCTAAAATGACAGCGTCTTTGCAAATATCCCAAACATTGTAATTTACAGCGTAGAAAGAGCTGTATTTTTTAACTCGAATAGGATAAAGATGACATGAAATTGGTTTACGAAAATCTACCAAACCCTCCTCCCATGCTTTTTCAATTTCGCAATATGCTATTCCATCCTCAGAATATTGGGTAAAAACACAAGCCCCCTTAACTCCAAAAATTGTAGTTGTTAATTCCCCTTCGATATCAATCATCGAAATGCCTTCTCTATCAATTATTGACTTGCCTTCGTCGGTGAGACGATTATAGATAACAGGTAAGATTTCGTTAATTTTCTCGACCTCATTTTCTTCTAGTGGAGCTCCCGAATCGCCTTCAACACAACAAGCACCTTTACATTTACAAATATCGCAAATGAAGCATTTTTGAAAAACATCCCTATGAACTATTTTATTATCAATATCAATCATTTACTTAAATTTAACTATCGTAATTCCACCTCCTCCAAATCTTATATCTTCGTCATAACAAGCCTCAACTCGAGGAATGGTTCTCAAATAATCACGTATTACCTGCCTTAGCACACCGTTTCCTTTTCCGTGCAATATCTTTAATTCTTTAAAATCAAGCATAATCGCTTCATCCACAAGTTCAGTGATTTTTTTAATTGCTTCTTCAACTCTATCGCCACGCACATCGATGTATGGCTTAAAATTAAGAACTTTTTCGTTGTAATTAAAATGCAGCGTCGATGCTGAACGATTCTTCTGTTTATATTCGGTTTCGCTAACTCTCTCTAGTTTTTCGATTGCTACACTGGTATACATATTCCCAAAGCTTACAACCGCGTTTTTGTCTCCCAAATCGGTTACCTCGCCAACGACTTCTTGTCCAATAAGCTTGACCTTACTACCAACATTTATTTTTGTTTCATCAACTTTTACAATTTCGGTTGGGGAATCCAGCTTTTCCTTCCTTCGCGCTTCACGTTCTTCTTGTTTTTTCTTAAAATGATTATATTTTCGTGATATCTCATCATTCTCGTCATTTGCCGCTTTTACAAACTCCTCTTTAAAAACCTGAATTTCTTTTCGCGCCTCTTTAGTTACATCTTTATCTGCATTTCCTTCTTTTATTTTTCGAATCGTGTTTTCTATTTGCTTATTTACATCGCCAAGTAGCTGTTCCGATTCTTTGCGAGCAGCTTCTAGAATCTGCTTTTTTCTAGATTTTAGCGTTTCGAGTTCGAGAATGTTTTTCTCGAGAACCTCCTCTATCTTTTTTTCTTGAATACGAATCTGTTGCCGCTTTGTTTCCCAATACTTCTTATCTCGCATTACACGGCGAAGAAATTTATCCATATTCGCATGATCACTGCCAGCCTTTTCTTTGGTTTTCTCAATAATGCTCTGAGGCAATCCTATTCTCTGAGCTATTTCTATGGCATATGAACTTCCTGGGATTCCTGTTTCGAGAATAAAAGTCGGCTGCATTTTATTTTGATCAATAAGCATTGCTCCGTTAAGAATTCCTGCTGTATTTGAAGCAAATATTTTAAGATTCGAATAATGCGTGGTGATTACTCCGTAAGTGCCAGTAATATTTAGTTCTTCGAGTATAGATTCAGCAATTGTTCCTCCAATAATCGGGTCAGTACCAGAGCCAAATTCGTCAATAAGAATCAATGATTTTTCATTTGCATTTTTTAAAAAATACTTCATATTAAGCAAATGAGAACTATAAGTACTCAAATCATTTTCTATTGATTGTTGGTCGCCGATATCGAGAAATATATTATCAAAAACACCCATTACAGACGTTCCTCCCACTGGAACTGGCAATCCACATTGTACCATATATGCGAGCAATGCAGTAGTTTTAAGGCAAACACTTTTTCCACCTGCATTTGGTCCCGAAATTAAAAGAATTCTATTCTCTTTATCTAATAAAAAACTAGTGGGGACTACTTCTTTTTTCTCTTTTTTCAAACTCAAATATAGAAGTGGATGCTTACCCCGCAACAAATCCAAACCAGGATTCTCGTCCACCTGAGGAATAATCGCTTCTATTTTCACCGAGAACAATGCTTTTGCTCTAACCAAATCGAGATATGCTACTGTTTCGGCAATATTCAACAAATCTTGCCAATATGGTCTAAATTCTTCAGTAAGTGCAAACAGAATTTTTTGAATTTCGCGATTCTCAGCAAGTTCATATTCACGTATATTATTATTCAACTCTACCACTTCCTGTGGCTCAATATAAACTGTCTTCCCACTTGCTGACTCATCATGAATAAGTCCTTTAATTTTACGTTTATGTCCAGCTTCAATTGGCAAAACTAGCCTACCATTCACCATGGTGGCCGAAAGTTCTTTGCTTACCCAACCTTCGTCACGAATAGAACCAAGAATGCTATTTAATTTCTTTGTAACCTGATTTTGAGCATCTATGAGATTCCTACGTATTTCTCTCAGAGCTGGCGAAGCATTGTCTTTTACCGTTCCATTTTTTGAAACCACTGCGTTAATGCGGTCATATAAAAACGTTGGAAAAACTATAGTTGAAACAATTTCTCTTAGTAATGGAAACTCGTTTTTCTCATCTGTTTTAAAAAAGCTACGAATGTTTTTTGTATTGTCCAAAACTGTTCTGATATCAACTATTTCGAATAGTTGTAGGCAAGTCCCTTCAACTTTGAGTTTCTTTGCAACATGACTTACATCAGGATATGAATTTGCAGGATAATTGTCTTTAAGCATAACTATTGACATCATCTCCTCTGTCTCTTTCAAGTGCTTGCGTATCAAGTCTACATTTGAACTAAACTTAATCTCATCTACCAGAAACTTTGCAGCATCGCCCATACACCCGGACTTTATCAATTGCCGGATTTTATCAAAACCTATTTTTATTTCGAAACTTTCAGGATAAATCACTTTCTAATAATTTCTGCAAAGATAAAAAAAGTAGGGAACCCGATGTAGAAAGGTTTGGAAAATAAGGATATTTGAAGGAAATCAGATTCGTAAAGGCAGTGTTTTAGTTTTAATATAAGATTGATTCAAGATAGTCATGCACTAATAGTTCTAACTCTGGCGAGTTGACAATGTTTTTACCCCGACTATTTGTAAAAATAGCAACTGTGTGTCTACACTCAAAGTCTTTTAGCTGTGCTAATTTAGAGTTTTTTTGTTCCTCACTCGAAAACAGTTTAATTGTATGACTATTACTTGGTGCAGATAACCAGCCATCACGGATTTCGACATATGTATGCTTATTTAGACCAGGAATGTTTACATTTTTCCAGATAATTTTTCCGGCCGATTGAGATTTCGGTTCTCCCCAAATATCAATCATAGTTGCTATGCTTTTATCCACATCATCAGTAAGAATCACAAATGTCCTTAGGGTGTCATTTTCATGTAATTGATACCAAATTGCAATTGTATCCCAGATAGCTGCGTATTTTTGCCTCTCTTCTCTAAAGTTACGCGGAACATCTAGCTTTTTTGGTTTTTCGATCCTCTTGGTGTTTGACAATGTTATAGCTTTTTGCTCTCTAACAGCATAACCTCGCGAATTCTGGCTGCTGTCTTTCTCTTGAAGTTTAACCCCAATATTATTTTCTTGAGAGAAGCAAAATAAAGGTAAAACAATTATAATGATTGAAGTTGTAATTATTGAAGTAAATCTTTTCATATCTATGTATTTGTTTTAACCTATTAACAACGAAGAAAATATCCAAATATTTTATGGAACAAGGCAGAATACTTAAAAAGTTGCTACTTGCTCTAATGTTGAAAATTATTTGCACAATATTTGTAAAAATCATAACTTGTAAAAAATTTTAGACATGAAAAAGCTTGGTTTCGTTTTAGTAATTCTTTCATTCTCAACCTTTCTGTTAGCGCAGGATTATACCGACCCTCAGAATATGAATGTAAGTTATAATCGGGAAGCCGAATACCCAGGCGGAATAAACAAGTTCATCGGCGACTTATGGTCACAAATGGAATATACACAAGAAGCAATTGATTCTCTTGCTGATGGTGAAATTATGGTTAGTTTTGATGTCGAAACAGACAGCACTATTACTGGAATTTCTATTATATCTGGTATGAATTACGGAATTAACGAAGAGTTTGAAAGAGTTATAAAAACCATGAAATTTATCCCAGCAATGGCAGAAGGGAATATTGTAAAAATGAATGTAATGCTAAATATTCCGATTCGTGTGGGTCCACATTCAAAGCGAAAAATGCAATAATTACTACTTACCTAAATTATTAAACCGTTAAATATGAAAAAGATTACACTCCTAATTTCTCTGCTTTACATATCAGCACTGGCTTCTTTTTACGCAGCACCAATTAATAGTAATCAACTTGTTTTAAATGGAGATATTGGTGGATATAAAGTCGAAATGGAAATATCCTCAGCAGATTTTGATGCTAAGACTTTCGAAGGTAGATATAAATATAAAAGTCAAAAAAACTATCTCAGCATAAAAGGAAATAATTATGGGAATTGCATTTATATCGAAGAGTACTATAATGGAGAGACAACGGGTAAATTTTTCCTTGAAAGAAACGGTGATACACTAAGTGGGCACTGGCATAACGACGAAAAAGTCTTTTCCGTTTTATTATTGATTAGTTCTGACAATAAAGATTTGCTTAAATTCAAGACTCTTGAAGATTATTCTGCCGAAGTTAATGAAAGAATTGCTGGCACTTACCAAGTAGATTGGACATACATTAATGATTATTTCGTTACTGAAGAATCTCCATTTTCTTATGAGATTGGCTTTAATGGTGGCTTTATTGTTTTTGAGGAAGCGGGAAAAGACAGCCTAAAGTTTGAACTAGAGTTTATTTGCGGTCCAACTTATCACTTTGCATCAGCTCAGGGAATCGCAGTGAAACAAGGCGACGTATATGTTTATTCAGAAGACCCTTTTGGTTGGGGCGAAATTTGCAAGATAGTATTTAAATTCGGGTATAAATCTGTTTCTGCCCAAGCAGACAATAGCCAATCTTGCGGATTTGGAGCAAGGGCTTATGTAGATCATGAACTGATAAAGACGAGTGATTAGGCTTTATTCAAAAACTCAGTCTTGTTTTGTGTTCGCTGTGATAGTATCTCAGAGTCATACTTAAGCTCCAAGAAATTTTGAAATAAAAACTGTATTTTTTGAGCCTATTTGAAAAGTGAAATTCAACATTTTCCTTCTATCAAAAAGAAGAATGAATGCTTTTGCAAAATTTTCTCTACCTCACAATTTCCAAAACCTCCACAATAATTTTATTTACTATTGAATCAACATCTTTACTACTGCCAGTTATCGTTGCTTGATGAATCGTTTCATTATTTCTAAGAAGCCTTAACTGACAATTAACAACACCGTCGCTAATTGAGTACAAAATATTTATTTTAGTAGCGTTTGATGTTTCTCGTGTTGCAAAAACAATATGACTTTCAGCTCCATTCTCAGAAATTGTAAATAATTGTTTATTGATGCTTTCTTTTAATAGTAAATCATCATTAAAGGTATTCGTATCCAAAGCATTTGCACATAATAACATCGGTTTTTCCTCAGCAAGATGAATACTATTTCTTACATCTTCGTCCACTTCACCGATACGAATATTTGCAGTGCCATAAGGCTGCGCATCTTGGGCATAACCCATGCTACTAACAAGTTTGTGTAGATATTCTTCGCTTTCGAGAAACCACTTCTGCACATTCAAGAATTTACCATCATCTAATATTTCAGGATTGTTTTTTAAAACGTAGAGCAAGCTGTAAGTTAGCAATCCCTGCTCATACTGAGGCAATTCATACGCACTCTGGTTTGGAGCAGAGCCAGCCAGAATAAACATCCCTGATTTGTCTTTTAGATCTTCGACCTGACGAATTTTCTGCGTTTCATCATCGTTTCTTGCCATTGCTATCAAATCCTGGGTTGCTTGACCACTATTGCATGCATCAAAAATCAGAATGGTTTTGTTGGCAAGAATTTTATTTGGACCTTCGAAGCTCAGCCAATTCTGAAGTTCTTTTGTGCTTATGCCAATAAGATTCGATCGGGTTGCATCGGCAGTTAAGAA